>DASSJW010000398.1:0-2380 GCA_035690995.1 Xanthobacteraceae bacterium | reverse complement strand
AGAAAACGCGCCACGGGGGCGCGGGGGCGCTGGCATCATGTGCAGACTGAGTCCCGGGACGATCACCCGTTCACGCGGCAGATGGGCGGGTGTGACGCGTTTGGAGACGGACTGCCTGACTGGGGTGGTAGGACTCGAACCGGCGAATCCGTCCGCGAGCTATTTAATTGGAATTGCTCGACAACTTTGCCTAGCGTAGGCGCAAGCTGGGCGGCGGAGACCCTTCGCGTACAAGCTGCGTGAGAACCGATTTGGCCGCTGCGATTAGGAAGCGCCTTCGGGCGGATCCTGGTAGGTGACACAATCTACGATGCCGTCGGCGAGGGCGACTCGATAGATGGTCTAGGCAAAACGCCGATCGTCGATCAGGTCGGTGAGCCTTGCACGGTGTCGTTCCAGTTGAGCTTCCACGCTTCTGGGACACGTGGTGATCTTGAGCCATGGCTGCAGTTGAATGCCATGACCAAGCTTCATGCGGTTGCCACCGAACAGGCGAGCACGCGCCGTGTAGTCTTCAATTGCTTCCTTTATCGCTGTCTCATCACATCATCGGGCGACGAGCGTCACGGCTGCAAACTGAGATGCTCCGAGCACGAGAAGCTCCGCCAAAAACGGTATGCGTAGAAGCATGGTCGTGCGCTAACAACTAAGACTCACTCATTTCCAGGCCTCGTGGACGTAGCTTGCATCGATGAATTTGGATATCGGCGGCACCGGGAGCTTCATGTCATCCAGGCTAATCAGGCCGTCGATCATGTTTTTGTAGGTCGCTTCGTCGATCAGGCCGTCTGCGCTGAATGCCTTCAGCCTGGTGATGAAATAGTCGTACGTGTCGACGGTATCCTTGCGATCCTGCTTGGAATATTTCACCAGAATGTCGACGGCCTTTTCCTTGTTGCTGGTGTCGTAGACCCAGCGGAGCCCGCGGCTGTAGGCCTTCACGTACGCGAGCATGGCTGGGCGATTCTTCGCCGCCCAGTTGATATTGGTAGCGTAGACGGTGAACGGGAAATTCTTCAGGTGGTCCGTGATGTCGCCGAGATACGTGAAACCCTGCGCGGCTGCCCGGAAGGTCGCGGGCGGGTAGAGGATAGCGGCATCGACGCCGCCGGAGACCAGCGCAGCGAAACGATCCGGGGTCGCTTTGGCATAGTGGAAGTCGACATCATTGGCCTTGAGCCCGCCGGCCGAGAGGAAGGATTCCATGTAGATCAGCGTGACGTCCTTGGTGCCGCCGATGCTGACGATCTTACCCTTGAGGTCGGAGATCTTCTTGATGGCGGGCTTGGCGTACACGCCATAGGGCGGCGCATTGACGCCGTTGATCACAATCTTGATCGGTGCGCCCTGATTAGTGGCACGGATGAAATCGGGGAAACCGCTGTAGCCGATATTGAGTGCCCCGGCGGCGAGCTGTTGCGCGGCGCCGGCGCCGGCAATGACCATGTCGAGATCCACGCCGTTCTCCTTGAACCAGCCGAATTCGGTGGCGGCGTATTCGGGCCATTGCAGCGCGCCGTGGCTGACGATCCCTTCGACGATTTTGGTCTGCGCGTGAGCGGCGCCTCCGGCCGCCGATGCCGCAATGATGCCGACTGCGGTCACGACCTGGACCGGCAGCTGCCGTGCAGATGTGATCGATAACATGCTTTGCTCCCCACATTGTCTGTACTTTAGTCGTGTCGAGATTCGTCGACGCAGGACAGCTTGAGACGTTGACGCCGATCCCGGCTGCACCGCCCAACCTAGTGGATCGACTCTAACGCTTGTTTCCCGCGTTTGACAGCGGCGAGGACGCAGTTGGGATCTGCAGTCCCGCAGGGTATTACGGTGATTATTCGCTCGCCGCTTTGGCGCAACGCTCCCCACTGACCGACTCCGGCAATCGTAGCGGAATCTCGAATGACATCGCGTCACGCGAGGCGCGATCTCCATCAGCAGTTCCAGCCATTTTCCCAATCGGCGCCCTTGCCGGGCCCGGCGCCAGTGACAAAGAAGGTCATGCTCGGGGCTTGTGGCAATGGCGGCGCACCGGCATCTCCAAGAAACAGGTGAGTCGGCTGTGCGCCGAGATCGAGAGCCCATCGCTGGTCTCGGAGGCAATTCACTGGGCCGGCGACGCGAGCGGTTTGCCTTTTTCGACGACGTACGTCGCAATGACCTTTGCTCCCTGGGGGCCGGTCCGAGCGTCATGAACGGCGCTAGCCGGCACCTGATAGCTCTCGCCAACCCGCACCGTTTTTTCCGGCTGACCGTCGATCAAAAGCACCATCTCGCCATCGAACATGTAGCCGGATTCCGGGCCGGGATGCGTGTGACGGCCGATGTTCACATTCGGCACGATCTCGGCCATCCCGATAACGGTCTCGTAATTCGTGCC
>DASSJW010000397.1:0-7037 GCA_035690995.1 Xanthobacteraceae bacterium | reverse complement strand
GGGGCGCTCGACTTGCATGTGTTAGGCCTGCCGCCAGCGTTCGCTCTGAGCCAGGATCAAACTCTCAAGTTGGATGAGAACTTTGCCCGGCTGATCACAACGTTTGACGAGGTCCCACGCTTGCCGACGAGCGCCGGACGCACGCACGACTTGCATCGCACGCACGCCTGCCGCTTGCACGACAAGGTGTTGACCTGAAACGTCGACCGCCGAAGTCTCTTCCGGCTCCACCCGTCTCGAAGATCGCTCTTCGATCGAGGCAGTGCCCGCAGGGACTCCGCCGTCCACGTTTCTCTTTCTTCCGATTCACCTATCAAACAGCCCGGGATCAAGGAGATCCCACCCCCTGGCAGGCCAGAGAGCCGTCGAAGCCTAGGGCCTCCGATTGGGATCGGAAGCCTGGTCACCGAGTATCAGTGAGGAGCTTCGAAGACGCGCCGTCGCACCGAGGCGGCGGCGTGCCGAAGACCGATATATAGGCGTCCGGCCCGGCTGCTGTCAACACCCTCAAGCGGCGAAAAATGCGACCACCTGAGGCTGTCGGGCAACAGCCACGTTCTTTAGCAATATAGGGAGCTTAGGGCAGGGTGGAAAGGGCCTGCACGCCGTACTGCGGCCACATTCCTCCGCCCCTCTTGTCATCGCTTTGGGAGCTGTCACTTCGGGGGGAACTGCGCCGACGTCGCATGATCTGCGGCGTACGGCTCACCCAACGATCGAGCCAGAAGATCAGGACACGGCCGTTGACGGACCGTGAAGGGCGCGGCGTGTGCCGTCCCTTCAAGTCAACGCCAGTCGTCCCGGTCGCGTTTGGCACCTGTGGTGTTGCGGTGAACCGCCCGCGGGGGGCGGAGGGGACGTCGGGCTTGGATCAGGGCAGGTGGCGCGGGGCACTTCGTTCGAACTTGGAAGCCGAGCACATCGATCTCGGCAACGAGCCGCCGTTGTCGGTCGACGGCGAGGCGACCGGGCTGGTGGACCGCCACCGCGTCTCGGTCCAATGGTTCAGCGGCACCATTCTCACGGGTCTTTGCGGCGCTGCGCTGATGAGCGGCGCCGTTTTTGCCGCTCTTGATGGCGAAACCAACTTCGCGACGGTGCCGGAACGGGTGGAAGCCGCGCTGCGCGGCGCCGTCAGCGGCATCGCCGAGCGCGTCGCCAATGTGACCCGCAAGACCGATCGCCTGCCGCCGCCCGGCGAGGCCAACGCCGCGCGCCAGGTCATCCGGGTGTCCACCACGACCCGCGGGAGCGGCAACCGCGAGATCGTGCGCGTGCGTCCCTTCATCCGCGTCGCCGGCAATCTATCGCTCTCGGTGTCCGAGCTCTCGGCCGGCATTCCGCCCTTCAATGCGCAGAAGATCCTGGCGAAATCCGAGGGGCTTCCGGTGAGTGCCGACGGCGCCGCCGGCGCCGAGCCGGACGCGGAGGTGTCGTTCTTCACGCGCGATCTCAACACCGTCCTGCCGCGGGCAAAGATTGCGGCGGTGGCGTCGCTCGACGAAGTGCTCACGCGCGTGCGCGATGCCGCGAACTGGGACGGCAATTCCGGTCAGAAAACGGCGGCGGTCCTTACCAATGCGATGCCGGCGACGCTGACGGCCTATGCCCCCGAGCGCCACGGCGATCCCTATGCCGGTTTCGAACCCCGCATCGTGCCAGAGAACGTGACCCTGCTGCCGAAGACGACCGCGCAGGTGACCGGCGGCAATGCCTTCAACGAACGCACCATCGTGCTCAAGAAGGGCGATTCTGTTTCGGCGATCCTGCGCGAGATGGGCGCGACCGCGGACGAGGTGAAGGCGATCACGGCGGCGTTCGGCGGACGCGGGAAGGACAGCAGTCCGCGGGACGGCTACAAGCTGCGCGTCCTGCTCGCCCCCGCAAGCGATGTCGTCAGGCTCCGGCCGGTCCGCGTCATCATCGCCACCGAGACCTCGGTCGAGGCCATGGTGGCATGGTCGGAAATGGGCAAGTACGTGGCCGTCGATGTGCGCAGCGCCAACAGCGTCGCGTCCACCGCCAGCGACGACGAGGACGACGGCAAGGGCGTGCGGCTCTACCAGAGCATCTACGAAACCGCGTTACGCAATCACGTGCCGCGCCCGGTGATCGACGATCTCATTCGCATCTACTCGTATGACATCGACTTCCAGCGCAAGGTCCAGCCCGGCGATTCCTTCGAGATCCTGTACGCGGGCGAGGACGAGAACCCCACCGACACCAGCAAGACCGAAGTGTTGTTCGCTTTGCTGACCACCGGCGGCGAAACCAGAAAGTTCTATCGCTACCAGACCACCGACGACAACGTCGTCGACTACTATGACGATAGCGGCAAGAGCGCAAAGAAGTTCCTGGTGCGCAAGCCGGTGTCCGAAGGCAACATCACGTCCGGGTTCGGCGGCCGCAATCATCCGCTGCTCGGCTACAGCAAGATGCATACCGGCGTGGATTGGGGCTCATCCATGGGCACGCCGGTTTTCGCCGCCGGCAACGGCATTATCGACAAGGTCGGCTGGGAAGGCGGTTACGGCAAATACATCCGCATCCGGCATGCCAACGGCTACGAGACCGCTTACGGCCACATGTCCGCCTTCGCCCGCGGCATGGACTCGGGCAAGAAGGTCCGCCAGGGACAGGTGATCGGCTACGTCGGCTCGACCGGGCTCTCGACCGGCGCGCATCTGCACTACGAGATCCTGATCAACGGCCGGTTCGTCGATCCGATGAAGATCAAGCTGCCGCGCGGCCGGGTGCTGGAAGGCACACTGCTCGCCGGCTTCGACCAGGAACGCTCCCGCCTCGACACCATGATAACGCGCGCGACGGCTCCCTCGCGCTACGCCCAAGGCAGATGACGCAGGATCGACGACAGCGGATCAGTCCTCCGTCGTCCGCTCACCGCGGCCCGGTCAAGCCGCTTCCGCGAGCTTGCCGTTGAAGGTGAGCCCCTGCTTGCCGGCCGAGATAACAACCTTCTCGCCGTCTTTGATCCGACCGGACAAAATCATTTCGGCCAGCGAATCCTGCACCGACTTCTGGATCACGCGTTTGAGCGGACGGGCCCCGTAGGCGGGATCCCAGCCCTTGTCGGCGAGCCACTCACGGGCCGACGGCTCGAGCTCGATGGTGATCTTGCGGTCCTCCAGCAGCTTCACCAGCCGTGCCATCTGGATGTCGACGATCTTCGTCATCTCGTTGCGCTTGAGCCGATGGAACAGGATGATCTCGTCGATGCGGTTGAGGAATTCAGGCCGGAAATTCGCCCGCACCACTGCCATGACCTGGTCGCGGACGGCATCGGTGTCCTGCCCTTCCGGCTGGTTGGTGAGGTATTCGGAGCCCAGATTCGAGGTCATCACGATGAGCGTGTTGCGGAAGTCGACGGTGTGACCCTGTCCATCGGTCAGGCGCCCGTCGTCGAGCACCTGCAGCAACACATTGAAGACGTCCGGATGGGCCTTTTCGATCTCGTCGAACAGTATCACCTGATAAGGCCGCCGGCGCACGGCTTCGGTCAGCGCGCCGCCTTCTTCGTAGCCGACATAGCCCGGCGGCGCGCCGATCAGTCGCGCGACCGAGTGCTTTTCCATGTATTCCGACATGTCGATGCGCAGCAGCGCCGACTCGTCGTCGAACAGGTAGGCCGCCAATGCCTTGGTCAGTTCGGTCTTGCCGACCCCGGTCGGGCCCAGGAACATGAACGAGCCGATCGGGCGGTGGGGATCCTGCAGGCCGGCACGCGCGCGGCGCACCGCGGTCGACACCGCCTTGACGGCCTCGGTCTGGCCGATGACGCGTTTGCCGAGCTGCTCCTCCATGCGCAGGAGCTTCTCCTTCTCGCCCTCGAGCATCCTTTCGACTGGCACGCCGGTCCAGCGCGAGACCACCTGCGCCACGTGGTCGGCGGTGACCGCCTCCTCGACCATGGCGCCCCTGCCCTCCGTCGCTTCGATGTTCTTGAGCTTCTTCTCGATCTCCGGAATGCGGCCATAGGCGAGCTCGCCGGCGCGCTGGTATTCACCCTTGCGCTGCGCGTTGGCGAGTTCGACCCGCAGATGATCGAGCTCGGTCTTGAGCTTCTGCGCGTCCGAAAGCTTGTCCTTCTCCGACTTCCAGCGCGCCGTGAGGTCGGCCGACTGCTTTTCAAGCGCGGTCAATTCCTTTTCCAGCCGCTTGAGCCGCTCCTTCGAACCTGGATCGCTCTCCTTCTTGAGCGCCTCCTGCTCGATCTTGAGCCGCACGATCTCGCGGTCGAGGGAATCGAGTTCCTCGGGCTTGGAATCGACCTGCATCTTCAGCCGCGCGGCGGCCTCGTCGATCAGATCGATGGCCTTGTCCGGAAGAAAGCGGTCGGTGATGTAGCGGTTCGACAGCGTCGCCGCCGCGACGATCGCCGAGTCGGTGATGCGAACACCATGATGCTGCTCGTACCGGTCCTTGAGACCGCGCAGGATCGAAATTGTGTCTTCGACGCTGGGCTCGCTGACGAAGACCGGCTGGAATCGGCGGGCGAGCGCCGCGTCCTTTTCGACGTGCTTCTTGTACTCGTCGAGCGTGGTGGCCCCCACGCAATGCAGTTCGCCGCGGGCAAGCGCCGGCTTGAGCAGGTTCGAGGCATCCATGGCGCCGTCCGCCTTGCCGGCGCCCACGAGCGTATGCATCTCGTCGATGAACAGGATGATGCCCCCGTCCGACGACGTCACCTCCTGCAGCACGGCCTTGAGCCGCTCTTCGAACTCGCCGCGATATTTCGCGCCGGCGATCAGCGCGCCCATGTCGAGCGCAAGCAGCTTCTTGTCGTGCAAGCTCTCGGGGACGTCACCGTTGACGATACGCTGAGCGAGGCCTTCGACGATGGCGGTCTTGCCGACGCCGGGCTCGCCGATCAGCACCGGGTTGTTCTTGGTGCGGCGGGAGAGGACCTGGATCGTACGGCGGATCTCCTCATCGCGGCCGATCACCGGGTCGATCTTGCCGTCGCGCGCGGCCTGCGTCAGATCGCGGGCGTATTTCTTCAGCGCGTCATAAGCGTTCTCGGCCGTGCTGGTGTCGGCAGTGCGGCCCTTGCGCAGGGCGTTGATGGCCTCGTTGAGATTTTGCGGAGTGACGCCCGCCCGCGCCAGAATTTTTCCGGCCTCGCTATCCTTTTCTAGCGCAAGTGCGAGCAGCAGGCGTTCCACCGTGACGTAGCTGTCGCCGGCCTTCTCCGCGACCTTCTGCGCTTGATCGAATACGCGCGCGAGCGCCGGCGCCAGGTAGACCTGGCCGGCCCCGCTGCCCGAAACCTTGGGCAGTTTGGCAAGTGCGGCCTCGACGGCCGAAAGTGCCTCGCGCGAACGGCCACCGGCGCGGTCGATCAGGCCGCTGGCCAACCCTTCAGGGTCGTCGAGCAGGACCTTGAGCAGATGCTCCGGTGCGAATTGCTGATGGCCTTCCCGCATGGCCAGCGATTGGGCGGATTGAACGAACCCGCGGGCGCGGTCCGTGAATTTCTCGAAATCCATAGCGTCTTCCCTCGGCCTGCCCCTCCGTCCAATCGGCGCGAAAGCGGCATCCAACTAAGCCAATTAATCGCCAACGATCAATGGCACCAGCCCCCGATGGCAGCCGGCAAACACTATTTGGGAACTCGCGATTTGCCGCGGTAGAGGCCGGCGCGGATTTTCGCGCGCGGCCTAGGCAGCGGACGGCTCACCGGCTTACAAGCCTGCAATGGCCGTCGAAGATCCGAAAATCCAAGCCATCTACCGGTATCCGGTAAAGGGCCTTTCTCCCGAGGGGCTCACGTCGACCAGGCTCGCGCCGTACGAGACGCTGCCGGCCGACCGGCTCTATGCGATCGAGAATGGGCCGTCCGGCTTCGATCCCACCGCCCCCCGCTACCAGCCCAAACAGCGCTATCTCATGCTCATGCGCAACGAGCGGCTGGCCCGGCTGCGCGCCCGCTTCGAGGAAGCGAGCCACACGCTCGCCATCGAACTGGAAGGCCGGGAAGCGGCGCGCGGCGACCTGCGGACAGCGGTAGGCCGCGCGACCATCGAACGCTTCTTCGCCGGTTTTTGCGCCGACGAACTTCGCGGGGCGCCGCGCGTGCTGCATGCGCCGGGCTTCAGCTTCTCCGATGTGGCGCGCAAGGTGGTTTCGATCGTCAATCTTGCATCCGTGACCGCGGTCGAAAGCCTGGTTGGAAAGGCGGTTCATCCGCTGCGCTTTCGCGCCAATCTCTACGTGACCGGCTGGCCGGCCTGGCGCGAGTTCGAACTCCTCGGGCGGCAGATCGCGATCGGCAAGGATGCGCAACTCAAGATCGTCAAGCGCATCGTGCGCTGTGCCGCGATCGACGTCGATCCCGAGACCGCGATCCGCGATCACTCGATCCCGCACGCGCTGATGCGAAGCCTCGGGCATGCCGATTGCGGCGTCTATGGCGAGGTGGTGAGGGGCGGCGAGATTGCCGTCGGAGATGAGCTGCGCGCCTGAGCCGCGCCGGCTTCACGCGCCCCGGCCGTCGGTCACTCCCGCCTGCTCAGCAAGAACACCGCTTGCTCTCCGAGCAAATTCCAGAACCACCACGGCGCGTTGAAGCGCAGCGCCCGTCCCCAGGCGTTGAACGCGACCGCCTTCTCCATCTTGGCGCCGACGACGTGGCAGAGCTGGCGGAAATCCTTGATGGTGCAGAAATGAATGTTGGGCGAATCCCACCAGGCGTAAGGCAGGTTGTCGGTGCGCGGCATGTGTCCGCCCAGCAGGAGCTGAAGGCGGATCCGCCAATGCCCGAAATTGGGAAACGACACGACGGCGTGCCGCCCGATCCGCAACATGTGTTCCAGCACGATCCGCGGATGCCGCGTTGCCTGCAGAGTTTGCGAGAGGATGACGTAGTCGAAGGCGTCGTCGGGATAGTCCGACAGGTCGGTGTCGGCGTCACCCTGAATGACCGCGAGCCCCTTCGCCACGCACTCGTTCACGCCCTCGCGTGACAGCTCGATCCCGCGGCCGTCGACGCCGCGCGTCTCGGCGAGCAGACGCAACAG
>DASSJW010000396.1:0-3373 GCA_035690995.1 Xanthobacteraceae bacterium | reverse complement strand
GACGGGCCGCGCCCGCAGACCGCCGGGGAAGGAGGTGGTCAGCATGGCGATGCCGACCTTCTCGATGATGTCCCAGACGCGATCGATGCTCGTGCTGTCGTTGCGGCCCATGGCAAACTAACCTCCGGATACCTCCGCGGTTCCGGGGAAGACGTCGCGTCGTCATGCCGGTGCGTGGCACACCGCCTCGACATTGTGGCCATCGGGATCGAGCACGAAGGCGCCGTAATAGTTCGGGTGATACTGGGGCCGCAGGCCGGGCGCGCCATTGTCCCGGCCGCCGGCCGCGAGCGCCGCGCGATAGAAGGCGTCGACCATGCGGCGGTCATCGGCGGCGATGGCGACGTGCAGCGTACCCTTGAGCCCGCCTTCGCCGCCAATCCAGAAATCCGGCTTTCCCTGTCTGCCGAAACCCGCAGCCGGGCTTCCGCTCTCGGTATGGGCCGCCGCAACCTCCATGATCAGCGTGTAGCCGAGCGGTGCCAGCGCGCTTTCATAGAACGCCTTGGAACCCGCATAGTTGGACACGGGAAAGCCGATGTGATCGATCATGGAGTCTCCGCGCAGAGGTACGGCGCGCGCGTTCTGCGCTGCAAATAGAATGCAGGCTGCAGATGCGTGCGCCCTGTCCGCTTTCCCGTCGGGCGAGTTCTACAATCCGAACACGAACAGCATGGTCTGATTGCGCTGTTCCTTGAGCTCGGGAATGAGCTGATGCTTGCCCCGCGCAATCGGGCTCAGGCCGGCCAGGATCGCGACGTATTGCTTGCCACCCGCCTCGAAAGTCATCGGCGGCGCATTGAAGCCCGTGCCGACATTGATCTTCCACAGCTGTTCCATCGTTGCGTCGTCGTAAGCGGCGAATGTGCCGTCGGTGAAGCCGGTGAAAACCACTCCGCCAG
Organism: Xanthobacteraceae bacterium; assembly: GCA_035690995.1. Classification (GTDB taxonomy): domain Bacteria; phylum Pseudomonadota; class Alphaproteobacteria; order Rhizobiales; family Xanthobacteraceae; genus VAZQ01. Next base: position 2,471 of record DASSJW010000396.1, on the reverse strand, counting down.
CGGTGGACAGTACGCCGCTGTAGTTGGGGTAGGGGATGTGGACGTTGCGCTTGATCTCGCCGGTGAGCGGGTCCGCGACCGTAAGGTTGGATTCGAAGCGCTCGGTCTGCTTGTAGGCGCCGCCTTTCCAATCGCCGGCCTTGTTGCTGAGATCCGGCCGGCGCGTGAGATCGACGCAGGGTGTAGCGGTCGGAATGTAGATCAGCTTGGTCTTCTGGCTGTAGCTCGCGGGCCAGAAATTGTTGCCGCCGGACGGGCCCGGGCACATCTTCTTGGTGGGACTGTCCGGCATGGGCGTGGCGACGCCGGCATAGGTCTGAATGTCCTTGCTCGGATCGTAGTCGAGCGGCTTGCCGGTTTTCGGGTCGATGCCTTTGGTCCAGTTGATGTTCTCGAGATAGGGCTTGGCCAGCAAGGTCTGCCCGTTGTTGCGCTCCATGGTGTAGAGGTAGCCGTTGCGGGCGGAATGCGTGATCAGCTTGCGCGATTGGCCGTCGACCACGCCGTCGACGAGGATATGCGTGCCGGCTTCGTCGTAATCCCAGTGGTCACCGGGGGTGTACTGGAAATACCAGTTCATCTTGCCGGCGTCGGGGTCCCAGGAAATCACGCTGTTGGTGTAGAGGTTGTCGCCGGGGCGATAGGTGGCATCGAACATGGGGACAGGATTGCCGGTGCCCCAGATCACCTGGTTGGTGGCAATGTCGTAGGTGCCCGTCACCCACATCGCGCCGCCGCCGGTCTGCCAGGCGACCTGATTCTTGTCCTTCCAGGTCTCGCTGCCGGGCTCGCCGGGCGCCGGGACCACATATTTGCGCCAGACCATCTTGCCGGTGGCGGCATCAAGCGCTGCGATGAAGTCGCGCACGCCGCGGTCGCCGCCGGCGGCGCCGACGATGATCTTGTCCTTCACCGCGAGCGGCGCGGCGGTGAGCTGCAAATCCGTCTGACCGTCGGACAGGTTCGCTTCCCAGACGACCTTCCCGTTGTCCTTGTTGGTGGCGATGATGCGGGGCGGATAATTGGCGCTCGAAATCACCAGATTGCCCCAGAGCGCGGCGCCTCGGTTCGACAGCGGCAGTTTCTCCTGGCCCGGGTCCATGCGCCAGACGATGCGGCCCATGTCGCCGGAGCGTCCGTCGATCTTGTAGACCACGCCCCATTGGTCGACGACGTAGAGATAGCCGTCCTCCGCGAGCGGGGTTGCCTGCAAATTCTCGTTCGCCGACGTTCCGCCGATGGCGACGGCATAGGCGAGCTTGAGATTCTTGATGTTCGCCTTGTTGATCTTATCGAGCGGAGAGTAGCGTTGCGCATCGTAGGTGCGGTGGTTCATCAGCCAGTTGTGCGGCTCCTTGTCGGCATTGGTGAGCCGGTCGGCGGTCACCTCGGCGGCCAGACCGGGCGATGCGACGATGGCGGCGACGCTGGCGAGCAGAAATTTGCGAATGCTCTTGCTCATGGGTCTTCCTCCTCGAATGGTCTTGTTGTTGCTTCCCAGCCGTGAACGGCTCGGCGCGACATGCGCGAGCATGGCGTCGATGAATCCGCCGCGCGGCCAAATCGGCCGCGCCGCCTTCGCCCATTCTCTGTCCGTCTTGGTCACAGCCCGAACACGAACAGCATGGTCTGGTTGCGCTGCTCCCGCAGCTCCGGTGTATGCGAATGCCGGCGTTTGGAGATCGGGCTTAGGCCCGACAGGATGGCGACATACTGCTTGCCGTTGACCTCGAAGGTCATGGGCGGCGCGTTGAAGCCGGTGCCGACATTGATCTTCCAGAGCTGCTGCATCGTCGTATCGTCATAGGCCGCGAAGGTTCCGTCGGTGAAACCGGTGAAGACGAGGCCGCCGCCGGTCGCAAGCGCGCCGCTGTTATTCGGATAGGGGATGCGAATCTTGGTCTTCACTTCCCCGGTAAACGGATCGGCGGCGATAAGATCGGTTTCGTTGCGCTCGATGTTCTTGAAGGTGGCCCCCTTCCAGTCGCCGGCTTTGTTGGAAAGCTTGGGATCGAGCGTGACTTCGTTGCACGACGACATCGACGGGATGTAGAGCAGTTTGGTCTTCTGACTGTAGGCCGCGGGCCAGTAGTTGTTTCCACCCGACATGGACGGACACAGCTTCTTCGTTGGATCCGCCAACGTCTGGTTTTGCATGCCGGAATAGACCTGGAGATCCTTGCTCGGATCATAGTCCACCGGCTTGCCGGTCTTCTGATCGATGCCTTTGGTCCAGTTGATGTTCTCGACATAGGGCTTGGCCAGCAGCGTCTGCCCGTTGCTGCGCTCGAAGGTGTAGAGGAAGCCGTTGCGGGCGGAATGCGTGATCAGCTTGCGCGGCTGGTCGCCGATCTGACCGTCGATGAGGATGTGCGAGTGCGCCTCGTCGTAGTCCCACATGTCGCCGGGTACGTACTGGAAGTACCAGTTCATGTTCCCGCTGTCGGGATTCCACGAGATCATGCTGTTGG
>DASSJW010000395.1:0-3170 GCA_035690995.1 Xanthobacteraceae bacterium | reverse complement strand
GCCGCCGCCGCGACGGATGGCAACAATCAGTTCGCTGATGGTGGCGGCGTCGCGCAGACCGAGGTTGAGGCCCTGCGCGCCGATCGGGGGAATGACATGTGCCGCCTCGCCGACCAGTACCACACGCCCAGCGCCCAGACGCGATGCGGTTTCGACCGCCAGCGGGAAGACCCCACGGCCGGGCTCGACCGCGATCTTGCCTAGGATCGAATGCGAGCGGCGTTCGATCTCGGCCGCCATCTCTGGGTCCGAGAGTGCGGAGAGGCGAGGGGCTTGGGCGGGATCAACGACGAACACCAAGCTCGATCGTCGCCCCGGGAGCGGCACCAGCGTGAACGGGCCCGTCTCGGTGTGAAGCTCGGTTGAGGCGTCGTGATGGGGACGGCTATGGCCGAGGTTGAACGTGAGCGCGGTCTGTCGGTAGGTTCGGCGGTCGATCGAGATGCCGGCGGCGACGCGGCACAACGAACGGCGGCCGTCAGCGCCAATCGCGAGGCGCGCCGATATCGTGGTCCCGTTGCACTTTATGATCACTGCCTCACGATCGATTTCGACCGCGGTGGCTTCGCCTTCGATGTGCGTCAGCGTCGCCAGCGCATCTGCGCGTGCCGCGAGCGCGGCGACAAGGAACCGATTCTCGATGTTGTAACCGAAGGCCTCGAGCCCGATCTCGGCCGCCGCGAATCTGACCTCGGGCGCCCGCAGGAGCCGCGCCGTGTCATCGATGATCCGCAGGATCCGCAGCGGTGCGGCATGCTCCCGGCAACCGTCCCAGACGCCGAGCGCGTCGAGCGCGGTGACCGAGCTGGCGAGCAGCGCAGTGGTGCGGTGATCCGCCGCAGAGTGGCTCTTGGTGATGAGCGTTGTTTCGACGCCAGCCGACGCAAGCGCGATCGCCGCTGTCAGGCCCGCAGGACCTGCGCCGACGATGGCCACTTCGGTGGTCAAATTTCTCATCTGCCTCTCGGGGCGTCCGGGACGATGTCGTGTCCGTAGTTACCCGATGATCGCCGGCGTGGCCATGACAACGCAGCAGGGGATCGTATGATGGAATGCGCGGGTCATGCGGGCGCGGGACGGGCCCGCCGGAAGGCCCGCATCAGATCTGAGGATGCCTTGCCGCCTTTCATCCATGCCCGCGCGTTTGCGGTACACATCTTTACCGCCACCGGCGCGGCGCTTGCACTCATCGCTCTGGTCTATGCAGTGCAGGGCCAATGGCCGGCCATGTTCCTTTGCTTCGGGATCGCGCTTGTCGTCGACGGCGTCGATGGAGCGATCGCGCGTCGGCTCGAGGTCGCCAAGTTGCTTCCGCGCTGGTCCGGGGACGTACTGGATCTTGTCGTCGATTTCGTCACCTATGTATTCGTTCCAGCCTACGCGATTGTAGCCGGCGGGTTGCTGCCGCGACCGCTCGCGCTTCCCGCCGGGGTTGTCATTGTGCTCACCGGCGCGCTCTATTTCGCCGACCGGGATATGAAGACTGCGGACAACTATTTTCGCGGCTTTCCGGCGCTGTGGAACGCGGCCGCATTTTACCTTTTCCTGCTGAAGCCCCCGCCACTGCTCGCGGCGGCGGCCATCGTCCTCCTTGCAGGGCTGACCTTCGTCCCATTCAAGTTCCTTCATCCCATGCGGGTTGCGCGGATGCGGGCGGTCAACATCGTGGCCGTGATGCTGTGGGCTGTCCTCGCCTTGATCGCCATTTGGCGCGATCTCGATCCCGGACCATGGGTCACAGGCAGCTTGGTGGTGATTGGCCTATATTTCCTCGCCGTGGGGCTCACCGAGAAGCGCTAGATGAACGTCATACCTTTGTTGACCGACCCGAATGCCTGGGCCGCGCTCGTCACGTTGACCGTGCTCGAAATCGTACTCGGCATCGACAATCTCGTCTTCATCTCCGTCCTGACCACTCGCCTCGATCCAGAGAAGGCACGGCGCGCCCGTCAGATCGGTCTCTCGCTTGCGTTCATTTTCCGCGTGATCATGCTCGCCGGCCTCACCTGGCTGATGGGCCTGACCGCGCCGGTAGTAACTCTCTTCGGCATGGCAATCTCCTGGCGAGATATCATTCTGATTGGTGGCGGCCTTTTTCTCATCGCCAAGGCGACGCATGAAATTCACGCCGAGGTCGAGGCGCGCGAAGGCGATTCCGGTATACCCTCCACCAAGGAGGCCTTCACCTGGATTGTCGTCCAGTTGGTGGCAGTCGATCTCGTATTCTCACTCGATTCAATCATCACGGCGATCGGGATGGCCGAAGATCTGGAGGTGATGATTGCCGCCGTCGTCATCGCCATGATCGTCATGTACGCGGCGGCTGGACCGGTGGGGGCCTTCATCGCGGCCCACCCTACGACGAAGATGCTGGCGCTCGCCTTCCTTGTGCTGATCGGGGTTGCGCTGGTCGCCGATGGTTTCGAATTCCATATCCCACGTGGCTACATATATTTCGCCATGGCATTCGCCGCCGGGGTCGAAGCCTTCAATGTCATGGCTCAACGCAATCGCAGGCGGCGTCGGTCTTCCGCCTGACGGCTTGATCCACGGCCTCCGCTGAGAGACATTGCGGCCGCCGGCCGGTTCGCGGCGCGTGCAAGGCGGAAACAAGGAGTGACAACAATGGTCGCAGCGGTGCGGGTACACAAGACGGGCGGTCCGGAAGTGCTGACCTACGAGGACATCGAAGTGCCGGCGCCGGGTCCCGGGCAGATCAAGATCAAGAACCATGCCTGCGGCGTGAACTTCATCGACACCTATTTCCGCATGGGCATGTATCCGTCCCCGGTCGGAATGCCGTTCGTGTCCGGCAACGAGGGAGCCGGCGAAGTGATCGCGGTCGGGCCCGGCGTGTCCGACATCAAGGTGGGCGACCGCGTGGGCTACACGTCGGCCCTCGGGGCCTATGCAGCGGAACGGTTGCTGCCGGCCGACCGGGCGGTGAAGCTCCCGGACAGGATCAGCTATGAACAGGCCGCCGCCATGATGCTCAAGGGCATGACGGTGCAGTATTTGCTGCGGCGGACCTACAAGGTGCAAAAGGGCGACAACGTGCTCATCCATGCCGCGGCCGGCGGCGTCGGCCTGATTGCCTGTCAATGGGCGAACCATCTCGGCGCCAATGTGATCGGCACCGTCGGCTCGAAGGAGAAGGCCGAACTTGCCAA
>DASSJW010000394.1:0-5878 GCA_035690995.1 Xanthobacteraceae bacterium | reverse complement strand
GCGCTCGATCTCACGCGCGGCCTTCTCCGGGATGATGCCGAGGCCGGCTTGCGCCCGGGCGAGCGCGCGCTCGATCTCCAGGTAATAGCTCGTTCGCCTTTCATCGGAGAATACGTCACGCATCTCCGGCGTGGTGAAGATGTCACGGAAGATCGCGGAATCGAGCGCCGTCGCCGTCATGTTTTTTTCTCCCACCCGGCCGCCTGTGTCAGGAATTTCGCGGCGTAGCTTGGTAGATCAAGATGATGTCGGCGTCGATGACGTCCCGCCAGGGAGAGTCGTCGAAAACGCGCCGTGCTGGAATTCCTGGGCGTTTCCGCTTGGACGGTCGAGGTCGCCGCTCGAAGAGGGAAGGTCGGGCCGTCGGCGGCGCGCCGGCGGAATAGGTGCGGCCGGCTTAAAGCACAATACTGGGATTGCGCAGATTCTGGTCGCAGTCGATCAGATTGACCTGTCGAACCTGGATTTCCCAGCGATGCGCCGTTCGCACGAAGCGATGCCCGCACCAGCCCGACAGAAACCGCGTTCCGTCCACGCGAAATTCGCTGATGAGGAAGTTCGAACGGACCATCCGGACGCTGCTCTGACCGGTGGAGAACGTCTCGACATTCGAAATCATCCGGACGGTGCGGGATTTCGGCGCCTGCGACCAGGCATAGCCCGTGCGCAGACGGTAAATCCGGTCTTCCATGCGGCGACGGTCATCGAAGGAAATGGCGATCTCGCGCCGGGGATCGCCCGCCTCCGGCGTTCCCGGCACCCAGTAGATGCATTCGGGCGAATACATCGCCAGCCATTCGTCGAAGCGAAGCTGGTCGAGCAGGCGCGCTTCCTTCTCCACCAAAATTCGGAATTGATCGCGCTCGGACAGATTGTCGACCGCCATATCGTCGCGCTGCCAATCGGTGAAGCTCGCGACCAGCTCCTGGTAGAGCTGCTCGTTGACGTAGTACGAGCTGGTCGACGGATCGTGAATGGGCTGCATGTTGCCTGATGTTCCGCGCGGGCTGGAGGACGGGATCACGGCTCGCGCTGGATCGCGAGTCTGGGCGTCGCCTTCATCAGCCGTTTCCATTCCTTGATATATTCGCGCATGAACGCCTCGTCGGTGGCGGGCGCCGTGATGATGCCGTTCTCGTCCGTCTTGACGCGGCCCGGAATGTCTAGCCCGCGATGCATGTAGACCCACTCGTCCTCCTGGCACGCCAGTCCACGCTGGATCTCCTCGAAATTGGCGAGGTCGTCGACCTCGCCAAAATTGGGGAATTGCTCCTGCGTGCGCATGCGCAGCGCGTTGACCTCGTCGACCGCGCCGCCCAGCGTGCCGTCTTCGTCGACCACCGCCGTGCCGTACCAGGTGACGTTGGTCTCATCGACCGAGACCGGTTCGAACACCTGGATATGATTGCCGAGCAGCGAGAAGTTCGGAAATACGTTGATGTTCACCGGCTCCGATGAGGCGAGATCGAGGATTGCCTCCGCCCTGGCGCCGAACCGGCGGCGCAGCTCCTCGGCGTAGTGCTCGGTGCCCGGAGCGGGGCCTTCCACCGCCCACAATCCGCCGGCGCGTTTCTGGATGTTCGGCCGCTTGTCCTTGAAGTGGTGCCCGTGCCCCATATAGGCCATGTACATCGGCGCCGTGTCGGGCGAGCCCTTGTAGTACGACATGCCCTTGTTGGCGACGTCGGCCTGGCGGTTCTCCATCTCCAGCAACGAGCGGTGAGAGAAGACGACGTGGTAGCCGTCGCCGGAATTGTCGTAGGCGAGCTTCCAGTTGCCCTTGTATTTGAGCCGGTTGGCTTCGCACACCGCGATCTTTCCCTTGGGCTGCCGGTCGAGCCATTCATCGATCGGCTTGGTGATGGCGCCTAGATAGTCGAGGAGCGCCGGCGCCTCGGGATTGAGCGTGGCGAAGATGAATCCGCGATAGCTGTCGACGCGCGGGACCTGCGCGACGTTGAACTTGGAGTCCTTGAAGTCGCAGGCATAGCCGTCGGGCCACGGCACCGCGCGCAGCTTGCCGCTGTTGAGATAGCTCCAGCCGTGATACGGGCACGTGAAGATACGCGCCGAGCCTTTATCCTTGCGGCACAGCGTGGTGCCGCGGTGGGTGCAGCGATTGAACAGCGCGCGGATCTTTCCCTGCGAGTCCCGCAACAGGATGATCGGGCGCAGCCCCAGCCGCACGGTGATGTAGTCGTCGTTCTTCGGGATTTGGCTCTCGTGCCCGAGATAGACCCATACCGCGCCGAAGATATTGGTCATCTCGGCCTGGAAGATCGCCGGGTCGGTATAGATCAGCCGGTGGACGCGATCTTCCTGGACGAGTTCGTCCCAGTCGTAAAGATCGGCCGCGCTTTCGATCCGCGACGTGTTGAGCTTCTCCAGCATGGGCTTAGTCCTTCACGGCTGCGGGTTACCGTCCCAGCTCCGTCCCTGGTGAGCGCGATTGCATAATGCATCCGCCTAGAAAAAATCGAAATACTCGTTCTGCTCCCACTCGGTCGGCTCGTCGCCCTCCGGACTGCCGACATCCTTGCGCCACTGTGCAAACCGGCCGGTCTCGTTGCGCTTGAGCTTGAGAAAATAATCGACGAACACCTCGCCAAGCTGGGCACGGAAAAGTGGTTCGCGCTCGAGCGCATCCAAGGCCGCCGGCAAGCTTGCGGGCAGCATCGGCCGGTCGGCATTGTAGGGATCGTCGTCCGGCGATCCCGGCTCGAGCTTGTTGTCGATGCCGTCGAGCCCGGACACGATCTGCGACAGGATATAAAGATAGGGATTGGCGGATGGCTCGCCGATCCGGTTCTCCATCCGGGTGGCCGGATCGTTCGGGCCTCCCAGCACACGGATCATCACGCCGCGATGATCGTAGCACCAGGTGGCTCGGTCGGGCGCCAGCGAGTTCGGCCGATAGCGTCGGTAGCCATTGACTGTCGGGGTCGCAAACGCCGTGCAGGCCCCGGCGTGCTTCATCAAGCCGCCCAGAAACGCCCGGCCCAGCGGCGACAGACATTCGCGCCCGCCTTCCGGCATGAACAGATTGCGCCCGCTCTTCCCGTCGACCAGTGACTGGTGAAGATGCCAGCCGCTCGAATAGAAGCCTTTCAGCGCCGGCCGGCACATGAAAGTGGCCAAAAAACCCATCCGGCGGCAGATCTGTCGGGTCGCGGTGCGAAACAGCAGCGCATCATCGGCTGCTTCCAGCGCCGGCCGAGGAGCGAAGGTGCACTCCACCTGACCCGGTCCGAATTCGTTCTCGATCGACCGCAGCGGCAGTCCGATCTCGTCGAAACGCGTCGCGAGCGCGGAGAGCACCGGCTGCATCAAATCCATGTTGGATTCGGAGTGGTAGGAAAAGCCGGGCTCCACCGGCCAGGTGCCGATCGGGCGACCGCGCGCTCCCGGCAGGCCGGTCTGCTCCTGGGTTAAATGATCATCCGCGACGCGCAGCAGGTACCATTCGATTTCGAGGCCCACGAGCGAGCCCATGCCTCGCTCGGCAAGCCGCGCGAGATGCCGGCGCAGCAACTGCCGAGGCGAGAAATGAAACGGCACGCCGCTGTTGAAATATTCGTCGCACAGCACCCAGCCGACACCGGGCGCCCAGGGCAGCACGCGAAAGGTGGAGGGGTCGGGAACGATGGTGAGATTGGGCGAGCCGGTCATCTCGTCGAGGCCCATCCCCCCGCCGCGGGTAAACGAGTTGAAGGTGCGGGCGTTGGCGGAGTCGAGCGTGGTGGTGGCGACGTTGATGTTGTGGCCGCTGGTCAGGGCTGCCAGGAAACCGGGCGGCGTCAGCGCCTTCGCGCGCGACGCACCGTGCGGATCGGCCCATGCAAGGCGCACGAGATGCAGCTTGTCGGTCTCGATCCTGCGCTTGAGGTCCTCGGCTTGTCGTCTCTGCTCGTCCGTCCAGAGGCCGTGTCTTGCAATGAATCCGAGCGGCTTTGTCACCTGCACCATTCCATGCGCGATCGCGGCCGCGAATGTAGATGAAGGCAAAGAGGCGATCCAGATTGCTGAACCGGCATACGAACTCCGAACCTTCGTGACAGCGGAGGCGGCGCATGCGGGCGCCCGCCAACGCGCTCTCGCTGGCCGCCCGACGCTCGCGGCCGGTGTGAACATACCTGTCCGTTCAGAAATTGGAAGAAATATTGATTTTGTTACAAACGGCGGTTTAGGTGGACGCCGCCGGGTTTAGAGGAGTGGACATGACGGTCCGTGCGATATGGTTGCGGCTCGCTCTTTCTTCGGCACTGGTTTGCGGCGCGCTCGCCAGCGCGCAAGCGCAGACTTATCCCAGCAAGCCGGTCCGACTGGTGCTTCCGTACGCTCCCGGCGGGATCATCGATTATGTCGGCCGCACCCTCGCGCAAAAGCTCACTGAAAATCTCGGCCAGCCGGTGGTTGCAGAAAACCGGCCCGGCGCTGGTGGCGTTCTCGGCACCGATTCGGTCGCCCGCTCGGCCCCCGACGGCTACACGCTGGTGCTGATGGACCCGGCGATCGTCATCAACCCGACGCTGCAGGCGGACGTTCCCTACGACGTGTTCAAGAGCCTGCAGACGGTTTCGATCGTGAGCTCCTCGCCGGAGGTCCTCGTCACCAGCCCCACATTGCCGGTGAAGACCTTTCCCGAATTGGTGGCTTATGGAAAGGCCAATCCCGGAAAGCTCAATTTTGCGTCCGCTGGCACCGGCACCACGCCACATCTCGCCGGCGAGATGTTCAAGTTGCGCACCGGCATCGATGCGACCCATATTCCGTACAAGGGTATCGGCGCCTCCTACACCGACATGATGAGCGGCAAGGTGCAGATGGCGTTCTCCAGCATCGCCGGCGCTCTGCCGTTTACCACCGATAATCGGGTGCGGGCGATCGCCACCACGGGCGCGAAACGGAGCAGCGTCTATCCCGACCTGCCGACCGTCGCCGAGGCTGGCCTTCCGGGATTCGAGGTCGACCTATGGTTGGGCGTGTTCGCCCCGGCCAAACTGCCAGCGCCGGTTCTAGCGCGGTTGAACGGCGAGCTCATAAAGGCGCTGGGCGCTGACGATCTCAAGGCGGCGTTGGGCAAGGTCGGGGTCGAGCCGCGCGGCACCAGCCCGGAGGAAGGGGACGCCTTCCTGCGGACTGAGTACGACAAATGGAAGCAGGTCATTACCGAGGGGAAGATTAAAGAGAACTGATCGTAGATCGTGCCGACGGCGGCGGGCAATAATGCCGGCACATGGTGCGTGAGGGGCACATGAAGATTCGCGCGCCGAAGGATTTCTGGTCGGGCGTGATGTTTTGCGGTTTCGCTGCGATCGCTGTCGCGGCCGCGCGGGGATATTCGTTGGGAAACGCCGGCAAGATGGGGCCGGGTTATTTCCCGTTGCTGCTCGGCTTTGTGCTTGCAGCCCTGGGCGCGGTCTTGATTGCCCGATCCGTCGTCGTCGATGACGAGCCGCTACCGCGCTTCTACGTCTTGCCGCTGGTCATCATTGCGGCGGCGGTCTGTTTGTTCGGGCTCCTGATCGAGCCGCTCGGTCTCGTCGCTTCGCTTGCGGTGGTGACCGTGCTGTCGGCCTGGGTCGGCCCGCAGTTTCGTCTGCTTGAAACGGTCGTGTTGGCTGCGGTGCTGATCGTGTTCTCGATCGGCGTCTTTGTTTATGTGCTGGGCCTTCCGCTCACCATCTGGCCGAGCCTGTAGATGGACGTCATCACGAGTCTGGGGCTTGGATTTGCGGTCGCGCTGACGCTCCAGAACGTCTGCTATTGCTTCATCGGCGTCTTGCTCGGCACCGTTATCGGCGTGCTGCCGGGGATCGGCCCGGTCACCACGGTCGCCATGCTGCTGCCGATCTCGTTCACGCTGCAGCCGGAGTCC
>DASSJW010000393.1:0-9526 GCA_035690995.1 Xanthobacteraceae bacterium | reverse complement strand
GCTGCGTGACGGCACGGTCGATTTCGTCGGCGGCTCGGCGCATTCCGCGCTGGCAGCGTTTCCGCAGTGGCACGGGGCCAAGCTCCTGTGCGCGCAGGGACAGGGCATGTATTGGTTCCTGGTCATGCATAAGGACCTCGGCGCCAAGCGTGGCGACCTCGAGGTCGTGAAAGGGCGCAGCATCGGTGCCGCGCCGTGGGTCGAGATGGGGCTTCGCCGCCTCCTGATCGAAGCCGGCATCGACCTGGCACGCGATGGCGTCAAGATCGCGCCGGTGCCTGGGGCCCAAGGGGCCGGCGTGAATTTCGGCGTCACCGCCGCGAAGGCGCTGGAAGAGCGCAAGATCGACGGGTTCTGGGCCAACGGCATGGGCACCGAGGTCGCGGTGCAACGCGGGGTCGGAACCGTCGTGCTCGATGTGCGGCGTGGCGACGGGCCAAGACCGTGCTTCAACTACACCATGGCCTCGATCGCCACCACCGACGGCCTGATCGAGCGCTCTCCCGAGACCGCGGCCGCCGCCGTCCGCGCCATGGTGAAGACGCACGCGGCCTTGAAGGCAAATGTTGCGCTGGCCACCGAGATCGGGCGCAAGCTGTTCCCACCGTCGGAGGCTGAACTGATCGCCGAGCTCATTCGTCGCGACCTGCCCTATTTCGATGCGTCGATTTCGCCGAGCTTCGTCGCCGGCATGAACCAGTTCTCGCGCGACATCGGCATCCTCAAGGGCGACGTGCCGTACGAGGGCGTCGTGGCGACGCAGTTCTCGCATTTATGGAAGCCATCGTAACGTCGGGTAAAGTCGCACACGCTCCGGATTATCTGCGCAGGCCCATCGCGTGTGCCGTGCCCGCGCGCAGATTATTGACGCATTGACCGCGTGCGCGCGCTGCGCCCGCCCTGCCGGCTACGGCGCCAGCGGCGGCAGATTGAGCGCGGCGTCGACCAGAGCGGTGGCACGCTTGAAGTCGAAGTTGCGATACACGTTCTGCTTCACCAGGAACGAGGCCCCGCCGTAGAACTTCTCGTATTGCTGATGGCGGCTGCCGAACTCCGAACCGATGAAATCCCACGCGAGTCGCATCAGGGCCACCCTGGGTCTCGCATCGGTCGAGGCCGAACGCATGTAGCGCTCGACGTCGCCGGCGGTCTCCGGGTTCTCGAAGTCGTGCAATGAGGACGGCAGCGTGATCATGGCCGAACCCGCGAGCTCGCGGATGATCTCGAGCATGCGGCCGTTGAGCTCGGACTGCAGCGCCATCGACGAATAGAGCGCGGTCTTGGATGGCCAGAGCACGCCGCCCTCGATCGGCGCCATCGCCTCGTGCGCGAGCAACATGGTCTCGTAGACCGACACCAGGCTGGCGAGCTCGCCCATCATGATCTGCACCGCCGGGTTGCCGACATTCCCGGTCATCTCGTTCATGCGCTGGGCGATGCCGATCATGAAGCGCAGCTTGGTGACGTAGCGCACCTGCGCCTGATGGTTGCCGTAGAGGTGCGAGGGGGTCTTCCACCACTGATCCCGCGACACTTCGATGTTGCGGTAGATGAACACCCGCTCCCACGGCACGAACACATTGTCGAAGACGACATAGCTGTCTGTCTCGTCGAAGCGGCTCGATAACGGATAGTCGAACGCATTGGTGGCGCCGATCGCGAATGGCCGGCGCGGGTAGAGTCTGACCCCCGGCGCGTTGACCGGGATCGCGACGCAATTGGCGTAGTTCTCGTCCCCCGGCTGCAGCGGGTGGATGCAGCTCAAATGGATGAGGTCGGAGATGGCGCCGGCGGTGGCCAATTGCTGCGCGCCGGAGATGACGATCCCGTCATCGCGCTCCTTGACCACCCCGGCATAAAGCGTGGGATCGCTTTGCTTGTGCGCGGGCTTGCTGCGGTCGATCTGCGGGGGGACGATGGCATAGGAGGCATAGAGGTGGTTGTCGCGCATGTGCTCGTAGAAGGCGACCACGTTGTCGGCGAAGCGCTGCCCGCCCGCCGCCAGCACGTCCGGCGTCGCGGCGTAGCCGCAGAAAAATCCGGCGACGTGATCGGGCGTGCGACCCATCAGCCCGAAGGTCGCCTCGGCCCAGGTCTCGGAAAACAGGCGCCGCGCCCGCAGGTCGGCATGACTGCGCGGAATCTGATAGGCGCGCAGCACCGGCTCGCCGGTCTTGGGCGAGACGAAGGTCATGCGCTCGCGCATCTCCGGCGCCGCCGCGATGTCATACAGCCGCGCGATCGAACGGGCAGCCTCGCGAAAGGCTAGATGGGTGGTGACATCCTTGACGCGCTCGCCGTCGACGAAGACCTGCCGTCCGTCGTCGAGCGAGCGAAGATAGTCCGAGCCGGTTCTCATCAGGGACATGCCTTATACGGGGTTCATGGCGCTGGACCGCCACCCGATCGTTCGGCGGCGATACGAACGAGCCATCACGGGTGGGTGTCCATCGTCAGGTTGGTATTACGCGATCGTTCGACCTTCAAGCCTTTACGCCATCGGCAATGAGCTCGACCAGCTTTTGCGGCGTGATTGGTGTTTGCGCGATGCGGACCCCGAAGGGTTGCAAGGCATCCTCGATGGCGGAGATGACCGCCGCCGCGGTTGGGATGGTGCTGACTTCGCCCGCGCCCTTGGCGCCGAGCGGATTGAGCGGCGACGGCGTTTCCTTGTACAGCGTTTCGATCGCGGGCACTTCCATGGCGCCGGGCAGCAGGTAGTCGGCGAATGTCGTGGTGGTGGGCTGTCCGCTCTCGTCGAATCCCATCCACTCCAGGATCGCGTTGCCGATGCCGTGTGCCACGCCGCCGCGGACCTGGCCGTCGACCATCATGGGATTGATCAGGGTTCCGGAGTCCTGCAGCGCCACGTAATTCAGGATCCTGATCCCACCCGTATCCGGATCGACCTCGACCTCGGCGACGTGACAGGCATTGGCGTAGGCGAGCGCATCCGTTCGCCAGTTGACGTTGGCCTCGAGGCCGGGCTCGATGTCGGACGGGAAGCCGTAACCGGGCGCGCCTTTGAGAATACGGGCGAGCTCGCCGAACTTGACCGCAAGTTGCGGCGCGCCAACCACCCGCACCTCGCCATTCGCGATCTCGAGATCGTGTTCGGCCGCCTCCAGCACATGGCTCGCGAGCTTCTTCGCCTTCTCCGCCACGGCGCGCGCGGCCAGCAGCACCGATGAGCCGGCGGTGACGGTCTGCCGGCTGGCGAAGGCGCCGAGGCCCAGCGACACGCCGCTGGTATCGCCGGGGACCACCGTGATGTCGGCGGCGCGCAGGCCGAGCTCGCTGGCGCAAATCTGCGCGAGCGCGGTGCCGAGGCCCTGTCCGATTGCGGCGGCGCCGGTGAAGACCGACACGCGTCCCGTGTTCGACACCCTTACCAGCCCGGACTCGAACGGGCCGCGTCCGGTGCCCTTGATGCCGTGGGCGAGCCCGATGCCGATATAGCGGCGTTCCCGACGCGCGGCAGCCTGTCGTTGCGGAAAGTCGTCCCACCGCGCGGCCCGCAACACCTGCGCCTGGCAAGACGGATAATCCCCGCTGTCGTATTGCATGCTGGCACCCGAGCGCGCCTTGAGCGGCTTGGTATAAGGCATCTTCTCCGCCGGGATCAGATTGCGGCGGCGCACTTCGGCGCGCTCCAGGCGCAATTCGCGCGCGACCCGGTCCATGAGTCGTTCCATGGCGAAGGCAGCCTGCGGATATCCGGCCCCGCGCACCGACGACACCGGCGTCTTGTTGGTGGCGGCGACCGTGACGTCGATCGACAATGCCGGCAGCACATATGGCCCGCTCATCATCGAGGCCGAGTTGAACGGGATGTTGACGTCCTGCAGCGCGTAGGCGCCGAGATCGTGGATCAGCTTGCCGCGGACGCCCAGAAGCCTCGCATCGGCGTCGACCGCGATGTCGATCGACCAATACTGGTCGCGCTCCTGGGCCGCATTGGTGAAATGCTCGCGGCGGTCCTCGATCCATTTGATCGAGCGCCCGAGGAGCTTGGCGGCGGCGACTACCGCAATGTCCTCCGGATATACGCAAAGCTTGGGACCGAAACCGCCGCCGACATCCGGCGTCGCCACCCGCAGCCTGCTCTCGTCGAAATCGAGCAGGGCGGTCAACGACTGGAAAAGATCGTGCGCCTTCTGCGTGGAGGCCCACACCGTCATCATGTCATCGCGCCATTGCGCGAGAATGCCGCGGCCTTCGATCGGATGCGCGGCGCCCCGGTGCTGCCAGAGCTCTTCGTGGAAGACGTGCGCGGCCTTGTTGAAGGCCGCCTGGGCATCGCCAAAGGCCACCTTGTAGGTGGCGGCGACATTGGTGTTGAGCTCGCGCCGGACCGCGGGTGCGGCGGGCGCAACCGCCGCGCGGCAATCCGCGACCGAGGGAAGCACGTCGTAGTCGACAGCGACGAGCGCTGCCGCGTCCTCCGCGACATAGCGGTTGACGGCGAGAACGAGCGCGACGGCCTCGCCGACATAGGATGTCTCGCCGTCGGCGAGCGCGAATGACCAATAGCGTTCGAGCGGCGTGCCGGAATTGGAATGGCGCAGCATCCGGCGCTTGGCGAGGATTGGCGCGAGATCGTCGAGCGTGAGCACCGCCAGGACACCCGGCAATGCCAGGGCGTCGCGGGCGTCAACTCCGCGGATCGCGGCATGGGGATGCGGGCTGCGCACGAACGCCGCATGCAGGACGCCTGCAAGCGTGATGTCGTCGATGAACCGTCCCTTGCCGACGAGCAGGGCGCCGTCCTCGAGGCGAGGAATGCGCGCTCCGATCAATCCGCCCATGTGCTTGCGCGCCTGCGTTTTCGCCGTGACTGGTGCTCAGTCCGACATCGCCTTGGCGGCTTTGGCGATGACATCCTTCGGCGTGGCGTAAGCCTCCGCCAGCAACGCATCGAGCTTGCCCGCGCTGACCGGATTGACATCCAGGTCGAGCCGCTGCGCCTCGGCGAGAAAGTCCGGGTCCGCGTTCGTGCGCTCGAACGCCGCAATCAGCGCCGCTCTGCGATCGGCGGGGATGCCGGGTGGGGCGGCGAAGGGCCGGGCCATCGCCTGTCCAATGAGGATCAATTTCAGGATCTGGGTCTGATCCGGCCGGGTCGCGAGCTCGGTCGCCGAAGGCACGTCCGCCAGTTCCGGCTGTTTCTTGATCCCGGCTTGAACAAGGATATTGGCCTTCTTGTCCTTGAGCCAATGCGGATAGCGGCCCTTGAGAGTGCTCCACGAGAGTCCGCAAAGCCCGTCGACCTCGCCGCGCTCGGTCGCGAGCTGGATGTCGTTGGTGCCGGGATAGCCGGTCACGATCTTGATCTTGGCGCCGAAGACGTTGCGGTAGAGCAGCGCGAAGATATTGGGATCGGAGCCCGCGCCTTCGCCACCGAAGGTGGCGGTGGTGGTCAGAAGCTCGTTGAAGGTCTTCACCGGCGCGTCGTGGCGCGTGACGCAGAGGCTCACCTCGTCGGTGACGCTGCCGAGCCAGGTGAACTTGGTGCTGTCGAACTCGGCCTTGTCGAGCAGCGGTGCAATGCCCTGGCTGCGCGAGAACGTGCCGATGACCGAACCGTCCTTCGGGGCAACGGAATAGAGATAGTTGGCGGCCTTGAGGCTGCCGGCGCCGGTCATGTTCTGCGGCTGCACGCTGGGATTGCCGGGAATGTGCTTGCCGAGATGTCTCGCCACCAGCCGTCCATAGGCGTCGTAACCGCCGCCCACGCTGTAGCCGATCAAGAGCGAGACGGTCTTGCCCTTGTAGAAGTCCTCAACTCCGGCGGAGTGAGCCGGCGGTACCGCGGGGAGGAGGGCGAGCGCGGCGGCGAGGCCCCACCCGGCGCATGTGGACGTGCTGCGGATCAGGTGCATGACTTGTCCTCGGGTCTCGCCCGATCAGTGCTTAGGAAACAACTGCGGGAATTTCGACCGCAAGCTCCGGCGCAGATCGGCGCTGACGTCGACCGTGACGGGGAATGTCCCTTTCAGCTTCTTGTCGTACGGGATGCAGGCATCGACCAGGATGCGATTGTTGAAGTTGCCGGGAAGGAACAGCGGATCGCGCTTGGAGGCCCACGCCTTCTGAATGGTGTCGATATCGGTGAGCGGATCGAAGCGCGTGCACATCGCCCACAGCACCTGATCGAGGTCGCCGGCGTCGATATCCTCGTCGACCACCACCGTCCATTTGCCGGCATAAGCGCCCCCCTGACAGGACGAGGCGATATGCAACGCCTGCCGCGCATGGCCGGGATAGCGCTGGCGAATCTGAATCGCGGTGAAGCGGGTCGCGGGGCCGGCCTCGTGATTCCACACGCCCAGAACCTCAGGAACGCCGCAGGCGTCGAGCGCGCGCCAGATTTGCGCCGCCCCGGCGATGCCCTTGAGCAGGCCGGTCTCGTCGACGGGCTTGTGCTGCGGCGCGCAAGTGAGGATCGGATCGTTGCGGTAGAGGATTGACTTCACGTTGACGTAAGGTCGCGCCTGCGTGTCGTCGGAGTAGTAGCCCATCCATTCGCCGAACGGACCTTCCGGCTTGACCTGACCCGGCACGGTTTCACCTTCGATCGCGATCTCGCAGTCGGCCGGGATCGGGAAGCCGGTGTAGGGCCCGCGCACCACGTCGATCGGCTCACCGCGCAACCCGCCGGCGATATCCATCTCGCCCACCTCGGGCAGCGGACTCGACGACAGCATGAATAGCAGCGGATCCTGGCCGCACAGGATCACCACTTTCATCGGCTGTCCGCGCTCGAAATATTTGTCGCGATGAATGCGGCCATGCTTGCCCTCGGTGATCTGGCAGCCGACGGTCTTGCCGTCATAGACCTGGCTGCGATAGGCGCCGAGGTTGAACCAACCTGTGTCCGGATCCTGCGTCATCACGCAATCGGCGGTGCCGATGAAGCGCGCGGTATCGAGCTCGTGGTGGCGCGGCACTGGAAACTTCAGCACGTCGACGTCGTCACCCTCAATCACGTTCTCGAAAATGGGTCCGTCGTTGACAAAGCGCGGCGGCAGCGGCTTCAGGTCCTGCATCCGGGCGTGATAGTTCTGCACGACATCGACTTTGCGCTCGTATTCGAGCGGCAGGCCCAGCGTCAAAGCGATGCGGCGCGCGGACGAGAGCTGGCCGTAGAGCGTACGGTAGCCTTTGGGATAGCCCGGCACGTTGTCGAACAGGATCGCCGGCGCCGCGCCGCGACTTTTTTCCGTGAGCATGTGGGTGATGGCACCCATCTCGACGTCCCAGTGGGCGCCGTCGACCTTGCGCAGCTCGCCCATTTTGTCGACTTGCTCGAGCCATCCGCGCAGCCCGCGATACTGCATCCGCTGCTTCGAGATCGTATCAGCACCGACGCGGGCCATGCCGTTCTCCATGTCGTGAAACGTTCAACATCTATACGACCGTGCAAGATGCGGGCAAGGCGCCGCCATCATCCCCGCGGCAACACATGCGCCCATTTCGCGCGGATGCGGGCGTCGAGTTCTTTGCTCGAGCGCGCCACGATCGGAAAGGTGGCGCGCCGTGACCAAGGCTTACAGGCATCGATGACCACGCGGGCGTTGCGCGGATCCTCGCTGCTATAGGCCATGGGATCGAGCACCGTGCTCCAGCAGCCGCGCAGAATCTCGATGCCTTCGCGCGGCTCGAAGCGGGTGCAGATCGCCCATACCACCTGGTCCATGTCGGCGGGATCGATATCGTCGTCGACCACCACGACGACGCGATTGGCGTAGGCGCCGGCGTGGCACTGCGAGGCGATCAGGCCGGCCTGTTTGGCGTGGCCGCCATATTGCTGCTTGATGGCAACGGTGAGCCAGAGCCGGCTGCCGCCGGCCGCATGCGCCCACACGCCCTTCACCTCGGGCACGCCGGCAGCCTCGAGCTGGTTCCAGACGGCGCCGGAGCGGTAGGTGCCGCGATAGAAGGAATCGTCGTCGGGCGGCACACCGGGGATCGCGCCGAGCAGGATCGGATCGCTGCGGTGCATGAAGGTCTCGATGCGGATTGCCGGCTCCTTCTTCTGGCCGCCGGCATAGTAGCCGGTCCACTCGCCGAGCGGCCCCTCCTCGATCAGATCGTTCGGGTGGACGAAGCCCTCGAAGGCGATCTCCGCCTGCGCCGGAATGGGCAGCCCGGTGCGCGGCCCTTTGATCACCTCGATCGGCTCGCCGATCAGACCGCCGGCGACGTCGTATTCGTTCTTCCCGTATGGAATTTCGAGTCCGGCCACCATGAACAGCGCGGGGTGCATGCCGACCACGACCGCGACCGGGCACGGCTCGCCGCGCTCGTGATAGCGGCGCTTGATCAGATCGCCATGCTTGCCCTTGGAGCACATGACGGTCGCCAGGTCAGGTCCGTGGGATTGCACCCGGTAGGCGCCGTAGTTGATCCAGCCGGTATCGGGATCCTTCATGATCACCATGCAGCCGGTGCCGATGTAATAGCCGCCATCGTGCTCGTGCCAGCGCGGTGTGGGGATTTTCTGGATATTGACGTCCTTGCCGCTGCTGACGTTTTCCAGGAGCGGGCCTGACGTGACGGTGACCGGCGGGATGCTGCGCGCCTCCTTCATGTATTTGCGCCAATAGGAGACGAGTTCGATCGCGGAGCCGTCGATCGGCATGCCGAGCGTCAGGTTGATGCGCCGCACCGAGGTGAGGATGTTCGCAAGGATGCGGTGGCCGCGGGGATAACCCGGGATGTCGTCGAACAGGACCGCCGGGTTACCCATCTTGCGCATGTAGAGGTCGACGATGCCGCCGATTTCGGCCTCACGCTCGGCGCCGTTGATCTCCTGCACCTCGCCGGCCGCACGCAACGCTTCAAGCCAGGCCCGCAGATCCTGCTTCGACGCCGCCGGCGGTTTCTTTCCCGCGCGCTTCGCGGCCCGGACATCGGCAACGGTCATCTGGACGCTCCTCGTTTACCGCCCGACAGTCTAGCCCCTCGCCCGAATGAAGCAGAACGAAATCCGCTTCCAGATTCCGCTTCGCGGTCCGAGGGCGCGCGAAACGCCGTCGAACGGACTAGTTGGCCCGGCCGTTCAGAATCTGCTTCAGGCGCTGCGGCGTGACCGGAAGTTGCGTCACGGCACCCGGTATTCCAATGGCCTCATCGACGGCGGAAGCAATCGCTGCGCCAACCCCGGTGATACCGCTCTCCCCCGCCCCTTTGATCCCGAGCGGATTGAGCGGGCTGGTGTAATCCTCGCGCAAAATGACGTCGACCTTGGGCGTCTCGCGCGCCGTCGGCATGAGATAGTCCGCGAACGTGGTCGCCAACGGGTCGCCGCGCTCATTGTAGGTGAACTCCTCGAGCAGCGCACCGCCCAGACCCTGGGCGAAGCCGCCCACGATCTGGCCTTTCACCAGCGCGGGATTGATGGCGCGCCCGATATCGTAGGCGATGGCGTAGGATTCGACGTGAACGCCCCCGGTTTCCCGGTCGACCTTCACGACGGCGAAGTGGAGGCCGTAGGGGTAGACCTGATGCTCCACCCGGAACC
>DASSJW010000392.1:0-4318 GCA_035690995.1 Xanthobacteraceae bacterium | reverse complement strand
AACGACTTGTCGAGCACGACGTTGCGGCCCTTCGGGCCGAGCGTCACCTTCACCGCGTTGTTGAGAATGTCGACGCCGCGCAGCATCCTATCGCGCGCGTCGACCGAGAATTTGACTTCCTTGGCAGCCATTTCCGTTCACTCCGTTGATGATTTCATTCCCGGGGCAGGGGCATCGCTTGCGCAATGGAATAGCTTGCTGGTCCCGCGCCGCGAGGAACGAACCGATGAATGCATGGCCTCGTCTTGTGCCGCGTCGCGCACGGCACCCAGACGAGGATGAAGCTATGCTCAGGCGGCCTTTTTTCTGGCCACGCCCTCCTCGACCACGCCGAAGATGTCGCTCTCCTTCATGATCAGGAGGTCTTCGCCGTCGATCTTGACCTCGGTGCCGGACCATTTGCCGAACAGCACCCGGTCACCGACCTGAATGTCGATCGGGATCAGCTTGCCGGCCTCATCGCGACCGCCGGGGCCGACGGCAATGACTTCGCCCTGGGACGGCTTTTCCTTGGCGGTGTCGGGAATGATGATACCGCCGGCGGTTTTCTCCTCGGCCTCAATGCGCTTGACGACAATGCGGTCGTGAAGCGGACGAAACTGCATGATGTCCTCCTAAGTTTCTGGTAACATTCGGGATTTTAGGTTAGGCTGAAGCCGGCAAAAGCGGCGCCTGCCGGCCTTCCAGGCGCGACATAGGGGGCAATTTTGGGCCCGCAAGAGGCGTCCTGAAAATATTTAGCACTCTAAGGACCGGAGTGCCAAGCACATTTTAGCAGTCGCTCAGTCGGGGTGCCAATCGCCGCGGGATCGGGCGGGTGGGATCTTGGCTGCGAAGCGGTTTTGTCAGCACTGTTGACGCAATGCTGCTAACGCATTGATTTTGGGAACTTTATTCAATTTTTGAGCTTGTCATCCGCGACCGCGGTCGATCAAACTCGGTGCTCGAATCGGAGGGCATCTATCATGGCAACGCAGATGGAATCCAACCAATTCGTTTCTCAAGACTTCAAGCGCCAGCTCCAGGGGTACGGGTTGACGACGGCGCAAATCCTCTATCGGCTGCCCGATCATCCCTCCCTGCTGCAGACCTATGTCTGGCAGGATTACGATCTGTGCCCGAAATTCCCCGCGCTCAATCGGTTTCTAGCATTCTGGCTGGAAACCCTTGAGGGACCGCTGCATTCGGTGACTGTCGCGCATTCGCGGCTGATCCGGCCGGCAGAAATTCGCTCGGTGAACGGCGAGTTCGGCCTGCACTGAACTGGGCCCGCGATGGCGCGCGTCTCACGCCGCTCGCACCGGCGCGCAGGTGACGCGGTTATTGCGGGGATGCGGGGCCAGCACGAGGCGGCAGCCTTCCCGTAGCGCACGGCAACCGCGGCGCGGGCCGCATACGATTATCCGTTCAGTCAGTTGCAGGCGGGCCGCGGTCGGCGGCGCCGCACCGCGATCGTCAGCTTGCGACGGCGTTAGCGCGATCAAGCCGAATGTGACGAGGGTCGTGCAGACACATACTGCGCGCATCATGGGCGTGCTCCCTTGGCGCTGTTGTGTTGTCGCAACTTACAATTGCGCCCCCCGCTTGCGTCAAGTCCCTAACCACCGAATTGCTCCGGCGAGACCTGCGCGCGGCACCGGCTACGTCAGCACGCCGACGATCGCCCCCATCAGGCAGGTCGCCAACGTCCCCGATACAATCGATTTCAATCCGAGCGATACGACCTCGTCGCGTCGCTCCGGCGCCATGGTGGCAAGCCCCGCGATCATGATGCCGAGCGAGCCGAAATTGGCGAAGCCGCACATGGCGTAGAGCAGGATCAGCCGCGAACGCGGATCGAGCGCCTCGGCCGGCAATTTCGACAGTTCAACATAGGCGATGAACTCATTGAGGATGGTCTTGATTCCCATCAGGCCGCCGGCGGCCACCGCCTGGTCCCAGGGAATGCCCATGAGCCAGCAGACCGGAGCCATCGCGATGCCAAGCACGCGCTGCAGAGTAATCGGCGCGCCGCCCACTGGCGGCAGCACGCCGATGATGGCATTGGCGAGATGAACCAGGGCGACCAGCACGATCAGCATGGCGCAGATATTGAGCAGCAGTTCGAGACCGGCGGCGGTGCCGCGGACGATCGCGTCCATCGTGCTCGACGCCACCTTCGCCACCTCGGGTACCGCGGTGCCCCCGGTGCGCTGCGCCTCGCCCTCCGGCACCATGATCAAGCTGATCAGAATCGCCGCCGGTGCGCCCATCACCGACGCGATCACGAAATGCGCGGCGGCATCGGGAATGAGCGGCCCCAGCACGGTCGCATAGATCACGAGGACCGTCCCGGCGATGCCCGCCATGCCGCCGGTCATCACCATGAACAATTCGCTGCGCGTGAGGCTCGCGAGGTAAGGGCGGATGAAGAGCGGGGCCTCGACCATGCCGAGAAAGATGTTGGCCGCGGTCGACAGCCCGACGGCGCCCCCGACTTTGAGCGTGCGCTCGAGCAGCCAGGAAAAGCCGCGCACGATTGGCGGAAGGATGCGCCAATGGAACAGCAGGGTCGTCAACACGCTCATCACCAGCACGATGGGTAGAGCCTGCAGCGCGAGCACGAATTCGGCGCCGGGCACCTTGAGATCGTAGGGGAGCTGGCCGCCGCCGAGATAACCGAAGACGAAGGAGGTGCCGGCTTTGCTGGCGGCGGCGATCGCCCCGACCGCGTCGTTGATCCCGGCGAAGATGCGGGCGATGCCCGGTACCTTGAGCAGGATGAGCGCGGTCGCGAACGTGAGCAGAAGGCCAGCCGCGGCCGGTTTCCATGCGACGGCGCGGCGGTGCTCGCTGATGATCCAGGCGAAGGCGAGGAGGGCGCCGACACCTAGCAGCGATTGAAGATGTTGCATCGCCCCCCGCTTTGATCATGGCCGGGCTTGATCCGGCCAGCTATCATCTTACCGAGGAGATGCATGCGCGGGTCAAGCCCGCGCATGACCAAGCGGGATCGTCATGGCGCGACTTCGGTTCGATTTCGGCACGCTCACGCTCGATGCCGAGCTGCTCGAGACGCCCACGGGACGAGCGGTGGCGGCGGCGCTGCCGGTCTCGTCGTCGGCGCTGACCTGGGGCGAAGAGGTCTATTTCGAGGTGCCGGTGCAAGTCCCCGCCGAGGCGGATGCCCGCGCGGTGGTGACCCCGGGCGAGATCGCCTATTGGCCCGAAGGCCACTGCATCGCGCTCGGTTTTGGCCGCACGCCGATCAGCCGGGGTGACGAGACCCGGCTCGCGAGCCCTTGCAATATCTTCGCCAAGGCGCTCGGTGACGTGAAGGTGTTGGCCGCGGTGAGGGCAGGGGCGACGGTCAAGGTGACCCGAATCGGCTGACGGCGGCAAAATAAGGTTATAGCTGCGGCCCATGTCGCCGCGCCGTGTCAGCGAACGTTGTCCTGCTCCCAGCGGCGCAGGAATGCGGCGATCTCCAGATTGTTCTTTTCCAGCATCATCATGTGCCCGTTGCCGCGGATGCCGCGATCGGCGAGCCGGACGAATGAATTCTTCACGCCGGCCTGATCGAGAAACTTGGCGGTGCAGTGATCGTAAGGCGCGTGGTAGGATGCCTCGCTCACCAGGATGAGGATGGGAATTCCACGCAGGTGCGGAAGTTGCCGCGCCGGCTCCGCTTGCAGAAAGCAACGCACGAGGCCGGGACCATCCGCCTCATCCTGCCGCACGAGCTTGAGCTCGGCCGGCGTCTGCGCCGGAGGATCGAATGCGATCTTCCCGCGCGTGACGCCCCAGGGGCGCGCGATCACGCCGTCCTCGAAATAATCCGGCGCCCCCTTGGCGACGGTTTCGCGGATCGGCGGGCCGCTGGGCTCGACCGCGAGAATGCCTTTCACGAGCTGTGGCCGCTCGTCGGCAACGCTCCAGCCGATCACGCCGGCCTGCGAATGCGTCAACAGGACCGCCGGCCCGATCCGGTCGAGCAGTTTGGCGCCGGCTTCGCGGTTGATCTGCTCGATCAGCGCCTCGTCGCCGATGGTCTCCACCTGGCTGGCGTAGAAGGCATCGAACGTGGCATCTCCCTTCGTCCCCGCTCCGGGCCATTGGCTGTGCAGGCTCGCTTGCGGCCAAAGCTGCTTGCGTTCGGGGGCGGTGAAGCGCTGCTCGACATTCTCCACCGACGGCTTTCGGGTCTTGCCGTAGCTGTCGCCGAAAAATCCCGAGCGGCCGCGCCCCGACTGGTCGACGACGTAGACGGCATAGCCGTTGGCGACGAAGTCGTCCGCCCAGCCCCGGCGCCCGTCCGGCGTGCCGAGGAAATTCGACG
>DASSJW010000391.1:0-5389 GCA_035690995.1 Xanthobacteraceae bacterium | reverse complement strand
TCGCCGGTGCCCATCATCGCCTTGCCCATTTCGCGCATCACTGCGCGAACGTCGGCGAAGTCGAGATTGATCAAGCCCTCCTTCACCATCAGGTCGGTGATGCAGGCCACACCCGAATACAGCACCTGATCGGCCATGGCGAAGGCATCGGCGAAGGTCGTCTTCTCGTTCGCCACCCGGAACAGATTCTGGTTCGGGATGATGAGCAGGGTGTCGACCACCTTGTGCAGCTCGGTGATGCCGTTCTCGGCCACGCGCATCCGGCGCATGCCTTCGAAATGGAACGGCTTGGTGATGACGCCGACGGTCAGGATGCCGGCCTCCTTCGCGCAGCGCGCCACCACCGGCGCGGCGCCGGTGCCGGTGCCGCCGCCCATGCCGGCGGTCACGAACACCATGTGCGCGCCCTGGAGGTGATCGCGGATCTCGTCGATCGCCTCCTCGGCCGCGGCGCGCCCGACTTCCGGCTGCGAGCCGGCGCCGAGCCCCTCGGTGACGGCCACGCCCATCTGGATGATGCGCTCGGCCTTGGACATCGTGAGCGCCTGGGCATCGGTGTTGGCGACGACGAAGTCGACCCCCTGCAGCCCGCTGGTGATCATGTTGTTGACGGCGTTGCCGCCGGCACCGCCGGTCCCGAACACGGTGATCCGCGGCTTGAGCTCACGGACGTCGGGAATCTTCAGATTGATGCTCATGTTTGCCTCTTTATACGCGGAAGTCGCCGCCGGGTCGGGCCGGTCCGCCACCGCCCGTTTGGAATGCCGTGTCGAGTCATCAGAAGCTCTCGCGAAGCCATCGTCCGACCCGTGCGATGTAGCCGCTCCCTGTGGCCGAGTGCCGCGTTCGTCGCGGTTCAAAATGCTCAAGATGCGCCGCCTGCGGATAGACCAGCAGCCCCGTCGCGACGGCGAATGCAGGTCCCTTCGCTTCCTCGGGCAGTCCGCCGATGCCGAGTGGCCGGCCGATCCGCACCGGACGGCCGAGAACGCGCGCGGCGAGCTCCGGAAGACCGGTGAGCTGGCTTCCGCCGCCTGTCAGCACCACGCGCCCGCGCGGCTCGGCCGCGAACGACGAAGATGCGAGCCGGTCACGCACCATTTCGAGGATTTCCTCGATGCGCGGCTTGATGATGCGGGCGAGCTTTGCCCGCGAAACGAAATGCGGCGCCTCGCGCTCGTCGTCGTCGACCGGCGGCACCGCGATCATGTCGCGTTCGTCCGATGCGCCGGTGAGCACGCTGCCGTAGAGCGTCTTGATGCGCTCGGCATCGGCGACGCGGGCATTGAGACCGCGCGCGAGATCCATGGTCACGTGCCGCCCGCCGAGGCCGAAGCCGTCGGCGTGGACGAAGCGGCCGCCGGAAAAAACCGCGATGGTGGTGGTGCCGGCCCCCATGTCGATCACGGCGGCGCCGAGATCGGCCTCGTCGTCGGCGAGCGCGGAGAGCCCGGCCACATAGGGGCTCGTCACCATCGCCTCGACGTCGAGATGGCAGCGCTCAATCGCCAGCATCAAATTGCGCGCGGCCGAAGCGTCGGCGGTCACGACGTGCATGTCGATGCCGAATTGGCGCGCGAGCATGCCGCGCGGGTCGCTGATGCCGCCGGCGTGGTCGAGCACGTAGCCGATCGGCAGCGAGTGCAACACGGCACGGCCGGGACGCACCGAATGGCGGCTGCCGGCCGTGAGCACGCGGTCGATGTCGCGCTCGCTGATGGCCGCGCCCGCGATTTCGATCGACGCCGAGATGAGTTCGCTGGTCGGGCGCCCGGCGGAGACCGAGACGATGACGGAATCGAGCTGCATCCGCGCGGTGCGCTCAGCGAGGTCGGCGCATTGGCGCACCGCGGCTTCCGCCTCGGCGAGGTCGATCACGGTGCCGGCCTTCATGCCGCGGGCAAGCGTGTGGCCGAAACCGATGACGTCGACCGAGTGGCTGCGCAGGCGCAGCACGTCCTGGGGCGGCCGCGGCTTGAGACGCCCGATCAGGCAGGCGATCTTGCTGGTGCCGACATCGAGCGCGGCGACCAGCACCGAACGGTTGGACGTCAGCGGCTTCATCTTGGGCGTGAGGCCGAACTGGAGGGTGCTCATGCGCTGCCCCCCTTCTTCTTCGCCTTGTCCTTGGCCGCGTCGATGCGGGCCTGCGCCGCCGCCTCCGAGAGCCGCACCGTCACGCGATCGGCCAGCCTGAGATCGATGGCGACGATGTCGCGCGTCGTGAGGTTCTTGTCCTTGTCGAGCGCGACCAGCCGCTCCAGCGCCGGCGCAATGTCGGTTTCCGGCAGCCGCACATCAATGCCGTTCTTCAGCCGCAGATTCCAGCGCCGTTCGCCGACCAGCACCGTCGCGCGCACGAGAGCGCGCAGCGCCGGATAGCGATCGAGCAGCGCGAGGAATTCCTTCGCCCGCGTCTCCGCGCCGCGTCCCACCACCAGCGGCAGCTCGATCAGGCGGGGCGCCACATAGGGCTCGAGCACGGTGCCATCATCGGCAATGACGGAGACGTGCCCGTCCTTTTGCCAGAGCGCGAAGGCTTCGCGCTCCTTGATGCCGATCTGCAGCTCGCCCGGATAGAGCTTGAGCACGGTCGCGTCGGCGATCCAGGGATTGCTCTTGAGGCGTTCGCGCGTCTGCTCGACATCGAGAAACAGCAGCGACGTGGTGCCGGTGACGCCGGCGACGGCGAGCACCTCCTCGCGACTGACGTGATGCAGCCCCGCAAGCGCGACCGACACGATGCGGAAGCCGGCGGCATTGCCGGCGCCGTCGCGCGCCTCTTTCAATGCCGCGATGACGCTGGGGAGGTGATCGCCCTTGACGGCGCCGTAGGCGAGGCTCGCGAAAATGACGACGAAGGTGCCGGCAATGCCGATGCCGCGCGGCCAGCGCGTATCGAGAAGCGACGACCACCGGTCCATCAGCAGCGAGAAACGGGGCCTCGGTCTCATTGGGTTATGATCCCTGCCCGCCGCGGCGCGCCGCACCGTGCGCGACCAAGCCCGAGCGCCGGCGCGTCGTCCCGTTCAGCGGTTGAGCGAGGCATCCTCGATCATCCATTGCACCAGCTCGTCGAACGTCAGGCCCGCATGCGCTGCGAGCTCGGGCACGAGCGACGTTTCCGTCATGCCGGGCTGCGTATTGACTTCGAGGCACACCAATCCCCCCGTCCCCTCGATGCGGTCGTCGTAGCGAAAGTCCGCACGGCTCACGCCCCGGCAGCCCAGCGCGCGATGCGCCGCCAGCGATAGTCTTCGGACCTCTTGGTAAACAAACGGTGAAACCGGCGCCGGAAGCAGATGTTTCGAGCCGCCGGGAAGGTATTTTGCCTCATAATCGTAAAATCTTACCGTCGGAACGATCTCGATCACGCCGAGCGCCGCGTCGCCCATGACCGCGCAGGTCAACTCCTTGCCGGCAATGTAGCTTTCGACGATCACCTGCTCGCCATAGACCCAGTCCTCACGGTTGAGCTCCTGCGGCGGATGAGCATGATCCTCGCGCACGATGAACACGCCCACGCTCGAGCCCTCCGCGATCGGCTTGATCACGTAGGGCGGCGGCAGCAGGTGGGCCTTGGCGACCTCGAACCGGGACGCCACCACCCCTTCGGGCACCGGCACGCCGGCGGCCCGGAACAGGGCCTTGGCGACGTCCTTCTGCATGGCGACGGCCGACGCCATCACCCCCGAATGGGTGTAGGGGATGGCAAGGATTTCCAGGATGCCTTGCAGCGTTCCATCCTCGCCCGGCCGCCCGTGCAACACGTTGAGCGCGACGTCAGGCTTGGCCGCGGTCAAGACCGTTGCGATGTCGCGGCCGACGTCGATGCGGCTGACGCGATAGCCCAGGCGCGTGAGCGCGGCGGCGCAGGCCGCGCCCGAGCGCAATGACACCTCGCGCTCGGCCGACCAGCCCCCCATCAATACCGCGATGTGCTTGCTCATCCTCGCTCCCGCTCAGCGATACCGCTGTGTTCCCGCCGCCCGCTGCTGCCATCGAGATCAGCCGTTGCGTCGAGAGCGGGGACGCCCGCTGACTCGGCGGCGCGGAGCTTGCGGTCGGCGGACGCTGGCTCCATCCGATGGAAGCTGTGACATGGAAGTCACTAACGAAGACCTTCCATCGAGGCGGATCTTCCGCCGCAACCGCGGCGCGCTACGCCACTCCGATCCGCTTGATCTCCCATTCGAGCTCGACGCCCGACGTCTCCTTGACGCGCCGGCGCACCGTCTCGCCCAGGGCCTCGATATCCGCGGCCGTGGCGCTGCCGAGATTGATCAGGAAGTTGCAGTGCATCTGCGAAACCTGGGCGTCGCCGTGCTTCAGGCCGCGGCAGCCGGCAGCATCGATAAGCTGCCACGCTTTCTGGCCGGGCGGATTCTTGAACGTCGAGCCGCCGGTGCGGCTCTTGATCGGCTGCGTTGCTTCGCGCGATTCGGTGATTTTCTCCATTTCCGCCGCGATCGCGGCCGGATCACCGGGCGCGCCCTGGAACAGCGCCTGCGTGAAGATGATGTCGTCCGGCGCGCCGCAATGGCGATAGCTGTAGTGCATGTCGCCGTCGGCGAAGACGTGCACGCGTCCCTGCCGGTCGACCCCGCGCGCCTCGATCAGCGCGTCCTTGGTCTCGCGGCCATAGGCACCGCCGTTCATGCGCAGCGCCCCGCCGATGGCGCCGGGGATGCCGCGGAAGAAAGCGAGGCCGGTGATCGCCGCCTCCTGGGCGGCACGGCTGACCTTCACATCGGGGACGGCGGTGCCGGCACGGATGCGGCTGCCGTCCTCGACCTTCACCTCGCTGAAGCCGCGCCCGAGCCGGATCACGACGCCGGGTACGCCGCCGTCGCGCACGATCAGGTTGGAGCCGAGCCCGATGACGGTGACCGGAATCTCGCTCGGTACATGGGCAAGGAAATAAGCCAAGTCGGCTTCGTCCTCGGGCATGAACAGCACCTGCGCCGGCCCGCCGACGCGGAACCAGGTCAGCTCCGCCAGCGGCTGGTTGGGCATCAGCCGCCCGCGCAATTTGGGCAGGCGCGCTTTCAGGTCGGCGGCCAGATCCGGGAAGGTCATGTGCGATCCCGAGCGGCGCGGCGCCGCGTGCGCACGATCGCGATGCTCAAGCGACCGCCCCGAGCGCGGCGAGTTCTCCCGGCAGCGCATAGGCCCATTGCGTTATGTTGCCGGCGCCGAGACACACCACGATGTCGCCGGGATGCGCCAGGCGTGCCACCATGCGGGCGAGGTCCTGCGGACCGTCGAGCGGGATGACCTGGCGGTGCCCGTGCGCGCGCAGGCCCTGCACCAGCGAATCGCGGTCGGCGCCCGGGATCGGCGCCTCGCCCGCCGGATAGACATGCGCGACGATCACGGTGTCGGCGTC
>DASSJW010000390.1:0-14105 GCA_035690995.1 Xanthobacteraceae bacterium | reverse complement strand
GCGGCCCCGCGCGCGCAAAATCGCGTTCGCGGCGAAACCGGGTCTGCTGATCCGACGGGCGATGGCTCGACGCCTTCTCTGCCTCGTTATCCGCGCTGGTGAATGACCCATGATCGCGACCTGGCGGTGCGTCGCGGTCTTGCGGGTCTGACCGAGAGGGAGGCGGCGCCGAAGGTCACGCCGCCAGCTTCATGCGTCGGACGTCGGGCGGCACCGCCTCGTCGGCGAGCGCCTTGAGCGCGGCATCGAGCGGCAGCACCGTCTGGCCTTCCTTGCCGAGGCGGCGGATCGAGACCATGCGCTCGGCCGCTTCCTTGCGCCCGACCACGAGCAGCGCCGGCACTTTGGCGAGCGAATGCTCGCGCACCTTATAGTTGATCTTCTCGTTGCGCAGATCGCTCTCGACGCGCAGACCGGCGCGATGTGCCGCCGCCACGACCTCGCGCGCGTATGCATCGGCATCGTCGGTGATGGTGGCGACCACCGCCTGCAGCGGCGAGAGCCAGAGCGGCAGGTGACCGGCATAATGCTCGAGCAGGATGCCGAAGAAGCGTTCGAGCGAGCCGAACATGGCGCGGTGGAGCATCACCGGCGTCACCTTGTTCGAGTGCTCATCGATATAGAAGGCGCCGAGCCGGCCCGGCATGTTGAGATCGACCTGCACCGTGCCGCACTGCCAGTCGCGTCCAATGGCATCGCGCAGCACGTATTCGAGCTTGGGGCCGTAGAACGCGCCTTCGCCCTTGTTGAGCGTCCATGGCCGGCCTGAGGTGCGGAGCGCGGCCATTAGCGCGGCCTCGGCCTTGTCCCACACCGCGTCGTCGCCGATGCGCTTGTCGGGGCGATCGGAGAATTTGACGGTGACGTCGGAAAAACCAAAGTCCTCGTAGATCGAGAGGATCAGGTCGTTCATTGCCAGCGATTCGGCCGCGATCTGCTCTTCGGTAATGAAGACGTGCGCATCGTCCTGGGTGAAGGCGCGCACCCGCATCAGCCCGTGCAGGGCGCCCGAAGGTTCGAAGCGATGTACCTTGCCGAACTCGGCAAGCTTGAACGGCAGATCGCGATAGGACTTCAGCCCGTTCTTGAAGATCTGGATGTGACCCGGGCAGTTCATCGGCTTGACCACGAAAGTGCGCTCGTCGTCTTCCCGTGGGTGCGTCAAGAACATGTTCTCGCGGAAGGTCGCCATGTGACCGGAGGCGACCCACAGCGAGGAGTCCATGAGCTGCGGCGAGTTGACCTCGACATAGCCGGCGGCGCCCTGACGGCGCCGGATGTAGTTCTCGAGGATCTGGAACAGGGTCCAGCCTTTCGCGTGCCAGAACACCGAGCCCGGCGCTTCCTCCTGGAAATGGAACAAATCCATCTCGCGACCGAGCTTGCGGTGATCGCGCTTCTCCGCCTCTTCGAGTTGCTTGAGATAGGCGTCGAGCTCCTCCTGCTTGGCGAAAGCGGTGCCGTAGATGCGGCTGAGCATGTCGCGGTTGGAATCCCCGCGCCAATATGCGCCGGCGACCTTCATCAACTTGAAGGCGCCCCCAACCTTGCCGGTCGAGGTCATGTGTGGGCCGCGGCAGAGGTCGAACCAGTCGCCCTGCTTGTAGATCTTGATCTGCTGGTCGGCCGGGATGGCGTCGATCAGCTCGACCTTGAACAGCTCGCCCTTGTCGCGGAACACGCGCTTGGCCTCGTCGCGCGACCACACCTCCTTGGTGAATGGTCGGTCGCGCGCGATGATCTCGCGCATCTTCTTTTCGATCGCGTCGAAATCCTCCGACGTGAACGGCTGGTTGCGAAAGAAGTCGTAGTAAAAGCCGTTCTCGATCACTGGCCCGATGGTGACCTGCGTGCCCGGCCAGAGGCTTTGCACGGCCTCCGCCAGCACGTGTGCTGCGTCATGCCGGATGAGCTCCAGCGCGCGCGGGTCCTCGCGGCTGACGAATTCGATCTTGGCGTCGCGCTCGATCGGGTCGTTCAGATCCGCGAGCGCGCCGTCGAGCGCCATGGCGACCGTGCGCTTGGCGAGCGACGGCGAGATGCCTTTGGCGATGTCGAGTCCGGTGATGCCGTTGGGATAATCCCGACGTGCGCCGTCGGGAAAGGTCAGCGCGACCATCGTCTGCTCCTGCTGCTCACTCGCTGCCTACGATTGCAGGTAAGCGTCCCGGACGGACTTGGCTGGCGGCGGTACTGGTCCGGGCAGCACCGCCACGTGCCTGGAAATGCAAGCAAGGCCACGACTTATACGATGGCCGTGGGCGGCGCAACGACCCGCCCGGTCTCACCCCGGTGAAGTCGGCGCGGAAGCGATGGCGGCGTTGGTCCCCCGCCAGCGCCCGTAGCGCCAGGGCAGGTACCAGCGCGCATGGTCGGGCAGCGACACCGGCACGAAGTCGAGTCCCGAAGTGCCGAAGGGATGGCAGCGCGCGAGCCGGGCGAGCGTCATCCATCCCCCCGCCCACAGTCCGAAGCGACCGATCGCCTCGTCGGCGTAGCCCGAGCATGTCGGCAGATGGCGGCACTCGAGGCCGATCAGGGCGGACAAAGTGTGGCGGTAGATCTGGATCAGTCCGCGCGCGAACAGGGACGGACCGCGGGCGATGTGGGCCAGAACCAGTTGGTGGATGCCTCGCTGGCTCATTGAAACTTCACCCCGCAACAACCCTCGCGACCCCCTCAACCTAATTGTGGCTATGTTCCGCGTCATCGGGTCTGCGGCAAATTTAGGCGGCTGCCGCCACGATTTCAGGCTAGACCCGAATCCCCGCCGCCTCTAAAACGGGCAGGCAAACTGTGGGCACAGGGCGCATTTCGACCGACGCCACCCAAGAAGCGTCCAGCGAAAGCGCCATCGATGAGGGTCAGCATGCTCCGATTCTTCTGGGGCGCGTTCGCGCTCGCATGTGGCGTTACCCAGGCATTTTCGGCTCCCCCGACCCCCCCGGACGACAGCGGCAGCGCGCCGATGCGCTTCGAGTGGAGGCGTGAGGGTCCCGCCGAAGCCTGCGGAGCAAACTGCCGCATCTGGATTTCCGCGGTCGGATACATCACCGCCGATACGCCGCGCGAATTCGAGGCCTTCGCCAAGGATCCCAACACCCGCGGAGCCGTTCTGGTGCTTGATTCGGACGGCGGTTCGGTCCTCGGCACGCTGGCGCTCGGCCGCTCCATTCGCAACCTTGCCATGGTCACCACCATCGGCAAGACGGCGACCCTGCCTCCGACCAGTGACGGCGTTCGCCGCGCGACGCTGTCGCCGAACGGCAATTGCGAATCCATGTGCGCGTTCCTGCTGCTGGCCGGCGCGAGCCGCTACGTGCCGCCGGAGGCGCACGTCCTTGTTCACCAGATTTGGCTCGGCAAGAAGCGCAAGCAGGCCCTGGAGTCGAATTATTCTGCCGAAGAGCTCAACGTCGTCCAGCGCGATATCGGGCGCTTGGCGCAATACACCATCGAGATGGGCGGAAGTGGCGACTTGCTGGAAACCGCCCTGCGAATCCCGCCGTGGGAGCCGCTGTACCGGCTCTCCCCGGACGAGCTTCAGCGCATGCGGCTCAACACGGTCGACGCCCTGTTCGATCGCGACCTTCCGGGCGTTGCGCCGGCCAAGTCGACGACGTCCCTAGCGACGGTAGGGCACCCCGGCCCGCGCGACTGAGATCGCAGGCCGATCGCATCTGCGGAGTGAAACAACCGCGGCCCCGGTGATTCGCCACGTCAGCGGGACCGACGGTTAGCGCGTTCGCTTGCACCGATACTGACTGAACAGTTTGGCGTACTGCGTCCGGGTCCTGTCCCATTCGGCGACGGCCGGGGCGTGCCCTGACTGCGGACAGCGGACGGCATGCGCCTTCACGCGGGCCGCGAACGTCATGATGGTGTCGAGCGTGATGCAATAGGGCGGCCGGTCGGCGGGCGAAGCCACTTCGAG
Organism: Xanthobacteraceae bacterium; assembly: GCA_035690995.1. Lineage (GTDB taxonomy): Bacteria > Pseudomonadota > Alphaproteobacteria > Rhizobiales > Xanthobacteraceae > VAZQ01. The sequence continues at coordinate 10,171 of DASSJW010000390.1, read as the reverse complement.
CCGCGGCAGGTCGGCCTCCTCTTTGAGGAGGGCGGCGGCTTCGGTCGCGCAGTCGAGCACCGGCGCCGCGTCGGCGCTCCAACCGAAGAGCGCAATTCCGGTTGCACAGGCGGCAACGTGTGCAAACAACGCATGGCAGCCCCGTCGCCGGCGGGATACGCGCCGGTTCGCCACGGCGAGCGCTCTTACTCGGCTGCCGAGGCAGCCCGCCGCTTGGCCTCGATCTGATCGATCGCGGCGGCGACCGCGTCGAAGGTCAGCAGGGTCGAAGCATGGCGCGCCTTGTAATCACGCACCGGCTCGAGCACGGCGATGTCAGCCCACTTGCCGCTCGGGGGCGCACCGTTCTCCTTCAACATGCGCCGTACCGTTTCCCGCAGGCTGCGCAGCTCGTCGGCTTTGGCGCCGATCACGTTGCGCGCCATGATCGAGGAGGACGCCTGCCCAAGAGCGCAGGCCTTCACGTCATGGGAGAAGTCGGTGACGGTATCGCCCTCCATCTTGAGGTCGACGGTCACGGTCGAGCCGCAGAGCTTGGAATGAGCGGTCGCCGTCGCGTCGGCGTCGCTGAGCCGGCCCAGCCGCGGAATATTCCCGGCGAGCTCAAGGATGCGGCTATTGTAGACCTCGTTCAACATCACGTTTGGCGGTGCTTTGCCGGCCGGAAACCCGATTGCGCCGGCCCAGTGAACGAATATATATGGTGCTTCCCGCCGGCGCGAGAAGGAGACCTTCGGCCGGGCCGGGAAGCTTCGCTCTCGCGCGAAGCTGGATGTGGAAGCCATGTAAATGGGAATGCGGCGTCCGGCCGTCACGCTTTGGGGGTTCCCACGCGTGTGGCTGATGCGGCCGCCCCGGTGACACCCCCGGCCTCGAAGGCCGGTCGAACGGAGAGACCGCGATGGACGCTGTCGTCAAGCCTTGGCCCAAAGCTTCTCCGGCTGACAAGCCGGCCCTGTCCGAACACGTACGCGCGGCACCCGAGCCGATCATGCCCAAGCCGTCCCGCGAGGACGCGCTGGCGGCGGTGCGTACGCTCATCGCCTATGCCGGTGACAATCCCGACCGCGAGGGCCTAGTCGACACGCCGAAGCGGGTGATCGACGCCTACGAAGAACTCTACAGCGGCTACCGGGAATGTCCGGTCGACGTGCTCGAACGCACGTTCAGTGAGATCGGCAAATACGATGATTTCGTGCTGGTGCGCGACATCGCCTTCAACTCCCATTGCGAGCACCACATGATGCCGTTCATGGGCAAGGCTCATATCGCCTACAAGCCGGTGGACCGGGTCGTGGGCCTCTCCAAACTCGCCCGCCTGGTCGACGTCTATGCGCGCCGGCTGCAGACCCAGGAGCACATGACCTCGCAGATCGCGACCGCCATCGAGGAGATTTTGACGCCGCGCGGCGTTGCCGTGATGCTCGAGGCCGAACACATGTGCATGTCGGTCCGGGGCGTGGAGAAGCCGGGCTCGTCGACCATCACGACGCAATTTACCGGCAGTTTCCGCGATAACCCCGACGACCAGGTTCGCTTCATCACCATGGTGCGTGGGCTCGATCGCTGAGCGCACTTGCCGGGATTGGTTGACCGCAGCGCGTTGCCGAGGCGTCGTGCCTCGAAGTGAGCCAATCGTGCCGGACAGTTCGCCCTCATTCGCCGTCCGCGGCTCGACCGACGAGGTCGAGGAAGGCGTTGCCTTCGCGCCCAAATTCGACGCCGAGGGGCTGGTGACCTGCGTGGCCACCGATGCGCGCTCGGGTGTCGTGCTGATGGTGGCCCACATGAATGCGCAGGCGCTGCAACAGACCATCGCGACCGGCGAGGCGTGGTATTTCAGCCGCTCCCGCCGCGCGCTCTGGCGCAAGGGCGAGTCGTCGGGCCATGTGCAGCGCGTCGTGGAAATGCGCGTCGACTGCGATCAGGATGCGGTGTGGATCAGAGTCGAACAGGAAGGCGGCGGCGCCTGCCACACCGGCCGGCGCTCGTGCTTCTACCGCGCGGTGCCACTGGGCAGGAGCGGCGCGATAACGCTCGAGTTTCGCGAGGCCGAGAGGATGTTCGATCCCAACGTGGTGTACGGCAAGAAGAAGTAATCCGACCGCCTGGCCTGCCGCGCTGCCCTAGCTGGATCCGGCCGCGATCGCCCGCGTCAGCAATTGCCGGGCGCGCTCGAGATGCGGGCGATCGTACATCACCCCGTCGATTCCCACCGTGCCCTTGCCGGGATTGGCGTCGAAAGCCGCCACGACGGCTCGCGCTCTGGCCACGGCCGCGGGCGTTGGCGTGAAGACCTCGTTGATGATGGCCACTTGCGCCGGATGGATCGCCATCTTGCCGGTAAAGCCGTCACGGCGCGCTTCCTCCGTCTCGCGCCGCAGGGCTGCGATATTGCGGAAGTCCACCGTAACGGTATCGATCGCCTGCACCTGCGCCGCCGCGGCGCCTGCAAGGCAGAGCGCGCGTGCCAGCCGATAGGGATCGAGGAAGCGGCCTTCGGCATCGCGGTTCGTTTCCGCGCCCAGCTCGGCGGACAGGTCTTCGGCGCCCCAGGTGAGCCCTTCGAGCCGCGGGCTCGCGCCGCGATAGGTGCCGGCGAGAAACAGCGCCGTCGCCGTCTCGGTCGCGATGGCGACGATCTTGATATGGCCGTCGGTCAGGCCGTTGATGGCTTCGCGCACGCCAAGCTTGGCGTCGGCGTGAATGACGCCGGCGCCGCCTTCGGCTTTCGGCAACATGATGGCGTCGGGGCGGGCGGGCACGACGGCGTCGAGATCGGCGTCGATCAGCCCGGTCGCAATTCCATTGACGCGGACCAGCAGGCGAGGGCGGGCGGTGGCCTTGGCGGCGTCGGCGATGAAGGCGGCCGCGCTCCTGCGCGCCTCGGCCTTGCCCGCCGCCGAGATCGAATCCTCCAGATCGACGATCACGGCGTCGGCGCCGCTGGCCATGGCTTTGTCGAGCTTGGTGCCGCCGTCGGCGGGGACGAAGAGCAGTGAACGCATCAGCGCGGCCGCATGCGCATGAACACTTGGCGGCGGCATTCCGCCACGAGCTTGTTGTCCTGATTGTAGGCACGATGGTGGAACTCGACGATCCCGGCGCCCGGCCTCGACGTCGATTCGCGCTTGCTGATGACCTCGGTCGTACAATGGACGGTATCGTTCTCGAACAGCGGATGCGGGAATTTCACCTCGGTCATGCCGAGATTGGCGATGGTGGTGCCGACGGTAAGATCGTTGACCATGATCCCGATCATCAGCCCGAGCGTGAACAGCGAGTTCATCAACGGCTGGCCCCACTCGGTTTCCTGCTCGCAGAAATGACGATCAATGTGCAGCGGCTGCGGATTGAGCGTCATGTTGGAGAACAACATGTTGTCCATCTGTGTCACCGTCCGTGTGAGCGGATGCTCGTACAGGTGACCGATCGGGAAATCGTCGAAATACATGCCGCCGCGCTTGTGGCGACGGAGTTCGGTGTCCTGAGCCATCGGTTTCTCCCATAGCCGTGTGGGGCTGAACGCTTCCCGCACCATGGCGCTCGCCCCGAGTGGCGGTCAATTGCCGAATATGTCGCTGAAGAACCTCACCATGGCGGCCTGGGAAAGCCTGTTCGCACGCTCCTCGGCCGCATTCTTCGGCGTCGAGAAGCCGTGCTCGGCGCCGCCGTAGAGTTCCATCTGCCAGTCGACCTTGGCGGCGCGGAAGTCCTTGATCAGCTTGTTGACCTCTTCCAGCGGAGCGATCGGATCTTCGGCGCCGTGCAGGATGAGAAAACGGCCCTTGATGTTGCTGGCGGCCTCGGGCGCATGGTCGCGGAAGGAGCCGTGAATGGCGACAGCGCCGAGAACGGGCACGCCGACTTCCGCGAGCTCGACCGCCACCGTTCCGCCGAAGCAATACCCGACCATGGCGAGCCGCGCCGGATCGACCATCGGATTCTGCCGCAACACGTCGAAGCCTGCTTGCGCGCGGGCGCGCATGAGCGGGCGATCCTTGTTGTAGATGGTGCTCTGCTCGATCATCTCCTTGACGTCCTTGGGGCGGATCGCCTTGCCGAAGATGTCCGGCGCGAATGCGACATAGCCCAGCTTCGCCACCATCTCTGTGTTCTTGCGGGTCAGATCCGTCATGCCGTCGCGCCGGTGCAGCAGCAGGACACCTGGACGCTTGCCGCTGATCGTGTCGTCGTAGGCGAGGTAACCTTCGAGCGCGGTGTCGCCGTGCTTGTAGTCCACGCTGTGGGTCCTGAACTCGGCTGCTGCCGGGATTGTTTGCACGATTCCGAGCAAGGTGGCTGCGAAAACAACGGACGCGGCGCCGGCGCTTTTCATGTGATTGCTCCCCGAGTGAGTGACAAAAGCCTAAGCCGACGGAGACCTCCGGTCCAGCCGATTACCGCCTTCCCGCCATGGCAATGGTTGCGATATTGTTGACGCTGTGGCGCCGTTTGAGATGCGACAACGACAAGACCCGCAGGCAGCCACGGGAAACGTGTGGGAGGATTGTCAATGAAGTACGCGCTCTCCATTTCTGCTGCCCTGTTGATGGCGGCGGGCCAGCCCGGCCCGGCGCAGGCCCAGGCCCCGCGCGAACTCGTCAACCAGGCGATCACTGCCGAAGGCGGGCTCGATGCCTTGCGTGGATTGAAAGGGCTCGCGATCAAGGCCGACGCCCTGCATTGGGAGCCCGGCCAGTCCAAGGCGGCCGGCGGCGAGCCGCGCCTGCTCGGCAACACTACGCTCACGATCACCTGGGATCTCGCCAATGGCATGGCGCGCACCGAATGGGATCGCGACATGAAATATCCGGCGGTCGAGAAGATCAAATATACCGACGTGATCACCCCCGCGCTCGGCTACGTCATCGACGACAAGGGCGCCAGCAAGCCGATGTCGGGCATCCGCGTCGCCGCGACATTGCGCGAGCTGGAGCGCGCGTCGCCGACATTGCTGCTCAAAGCGCTGGACGCAAAAAGCGGATTGCGGGCGGCGGCGAACCAGAAGCTCGGCAACAAAACCTTGCGCGCAGTCAGTTTCGCCGACGGCGGCACGACTTTCACCGTTCTGTTCGATCCCCAAACCAAGCTTCCGGCCGCCATCCGTACGCGGGATGACGACAACATCGCGGGCGATTCGACCTACGACCTGGTGCCGAGCGATTGGAAAGCGGTCGGCGGGGTCAAGATCGCGCACACGCTGTCCTATCAGCTCAACGGCGTGGAGGTCGGCAAGGTCATCTACAAGGAGGTGACGGCGAATCCGACGATCGCGGCGGCTACGTTCGCGGTACCCGACGTGGTCAAATCGGCGGCCAAGGGGCCCGCAACCGGCAATGTGCCGTATCAATGGGTCATCCGGCGAATTGCGCTGGGTCGATTTCTCGACAGCGACGGCATCATTGCCCCGCCCGGAGGCGGCCTCAAGCTGGTCGAGCTCGCACCCAATGTGCAGCATGTCCAGGGCGGCAGCGCCAACAATCTCATCGTCGCGATGAAGGACCATCTCGTCGTGTTCGACGCACCTTATGGCGAACTGCAGTCGCGCTGGGTCATCGACGAGGCGAAAAAGAAATATCCGGGTAAGCCGATCCGATATCTGGTGCTCACTCACCATCATATGGATCACACCGGCGGCACCCGCACGTTCATGGCGGAAGGCGCGACCGTGATCGTGCCGAGCCCGGACAAGGCCTATTTCGAGAAGGTCGCGCGGATGCCGCACACGGTGGTGCCGGATGAGCTCGCGAAAAAACGCCGCGCCGCAAAGGTGCAGGAGGTAAAGGACCAGCTGTCGCTCAAGGACGACAGCGAGGAGATCCGCCTCTACAACATCGCCAACCCGCACGCCGACGGCATGCTCATCGGGCACGTGGTCAAGCCCAATGTCGTGTACGTCACGGATATCCTGTCGCCGCGCGGACCGATCGAGCGCAATCCCGGCACGCTCGCGGTAGGCGAGGCGCTCAAGAAGAACGGCATCACCAACTCCACCATCGCAGGCGGCCATGGCACCACCGCCAAGCAGGCGGAGATCGGCGCGGCGCTTGGCACGGAAGTGAGCAGCCGCTAGCTCACGTCTGCGAGGTGTGGCGGCTGGCAATGCCGGACGCCACACCTTCTCTCTCCCTGCCTGTCCGGCACGCGCAACCCCCGACCGCTGTTTCGCATCGCGATTCTCGCGCTGGTCAAGCCAATCGGATTGCTCGATTTTCTCGTGCTGGTCGCCGTCAAGCTCGACATCCGCAGACATCTGTGGAATCTGACGGCCGATGTCTCCGACCAAACCGTCCCCGATCAGGCGACTCGCCGCATCGGCCACGCCCATCCTCCTTGCATGCGCTCTGTCCGTCCCGCGACCGGCATTCGCGCAGACGTCCGCCGAGGGCGAGGCAACGCCCGCGCGCTTGCTGGCGGCCGCGAAGAGCTGGGGTTATCAGCTGCAGAATCTCGATCCCGACACGCTCGCTGCCTCCCCCTACGATATGCTCGTGATCGACTATTCGCGCGACGGCAAGGCCGCGCGCGCGCTGACGCCGGAACAGGTCGACAAGATCAGGGTCAAGCCCGACGGGGAGCGGCGCATCGTGCTGGCCTATCTCTCCATCGGCGAAGCGGAGACATATCGCTACTATTGGAAATGGTACTGGGGCTGGTTCTTCGGCGTGTTCGCGCCCCGCTGGTTGGGGGGCGAGAACCCGGAATGGCCGGGAAACTACGGGGTGCGCTACTGGCAGGAAGGCTGGCAGAAAATCATCTTCGGGGGCGAAGACGGTTATCTCGAGCGCATCGTCAAGGCCGGTTTCGACGGCGTCTATCTCGACCGCGTCGATGAATACGTCGACATGGTCAAGGAAAAGCGCAATGCCCGCGCGCTGATGATCGCCTTCGTCAAGGCACTTGCCGCGCGTGCGCGCGCGCTCAAACCGGAATTCCTCATCGTGCCGCAGAACGCCGAGGCGCTGCTCGCAGACCCGTCCTATCGCGCGGTTATCGACGGGCTCGGCAAGGAGGACCTCTTGTTCGGCGAGGATGTTAACCAGCAGCCGAACGACCCCAAATCGATTGCGTCCAATGTCGTTCGCCTGAAGCTGCTGACGGCCGACCGCAAGCCCGTCTTCGTCGTGGAGTATCTCGACGCGCCGCAGGAGATCGAGCGCGCCAGGAAGCGCCTGGAACGCTACGGCTTCATCCCTTACTTCACCGACCGCGCGCTCGACGCCATGCGCATCGGTGACTTGCCTGATACGAAGAGCGCGCCCGACAAGAAATAGGCTCGCTCCGGCCGTGGCCGGGCTTCCACACTGCGCGCGCACTTGGCAGGCCGACAGCCCGCGCCGGCGAGGCCGGGCATCGCCGCTCCCTTGCGCCTCAATACCCGAATTGCTCGCGCAGGATGCGCTCGTCGAGGCTGTGGCCTGGGTCGAACAGCATCTGCATCGAGATACTGTGATCCATCTGGATGTCGACGGTGCGGACCGCGCGAACCTCGTCATGGTCGGCGACGGCGGCGACCGGACGCTTCTCCGGCTCCAGCACCTCGACGCGCACCCGCGCGGTATCGGGCAGGAGCGCGCCGCGCCAGCGTCGCGGTCTGAACGGGCTGATCGGGGTCAGCGCCATGAGCGGCGCGTTGATCGGCAGGATCGGCCCTTGGGCGGACAGATTATAGGCGGTCGATCCCGCGGGCGTCGCCAGCAGCACGCCGTCCGCCACCAGCTCCGGCATGCGCTCCTCGCCGTCGATCAGCACGCGCAGCCGCGCCGCCTGATAGGTCTGGCGAAACAGCGAGACCTCGTTGAAAGCGTGGAACTCGACCATGCCGCCGTCTCCGTCATGCGCGCGCATGAGCAACGGATGGATCACGGTGACGTGTGCCTTGGACAGACGTTGCGGCAGATCGTCCGGGGAATACTCGTTCATGAGGAATCCGACGGTGCCGCGGTGCATGCCGTAGATCGGCTTGCCCGTTTTCATGAACCGGTGCAGGGTTTGCAGCATGAGCCCGTCGCCGCCGAGCGCCACGATGACGTCGGCGTTTTCGGCAGGCACGTTGCCATAACGGCTGGTCAGCCGTTCGAGCGCCGTCTGCGCCTCGGGTATGGGGCTGGCGACGAAGGCTATGCGCTCGAAGCTCGCGTTCGCGGGGCTCATGAGATGAAATATCGACGCACGATCAGCCGGCAGGCGCCCGCGCCCGGCAAGGTGGGGTGAATATGGAGCGCGCAGTTCTCGTCTATACGACCTTTCCCTCGATTGTCGAGGCGGAGCGGGTCGGACGTGCCCTGGTCGAACGGCGCCTTTGCGCCTGCGTCAACATTCTTCCCGGCATGATCTCGCACTATTGGTGGCAGGGCGCGCTCGAGCGCGGTGAGGAAGTGGTGATGATCATCAAGACGCGCGGCGCGCTCGCCGAGCGCGTCGCCACCGTTGTGAAGGAGATGCATTCCTACACCACGCCGGCCTTGCTCGTCATCCCGGTCGAGAGCGCCGACAAGGGCTATCTCGACTGGATTCTGGCCGAGACCGAGCCGGCGGCGAAGGGCTGATCTGGAACGCCGCGGCCGCGCCGCGCCGCCGCTTGGCGTCACGCATGTGTTCTCGATCGTCCGTCGCCGCGAGGGTGAGCGGTGCCCGGGCACGCCGGGTGTGTCCCGTCGAGCACAAGCGCCTGCATTCCCCGTGTTCCCCACGACGGCAGCAGTCATCGGTGTTGACATGCTCCTTCCGGCGTCCGTACGCTCACGGTCGACGGTTCCCTTCGGGGATCAATAGGGAACGCGGTGAGGCGATGGATCGCCGAAGCCGCGGCTGCCCCCGCAACTGTAAGCGGCGAATCTTCCGTCATCATGCCACTGGGCTCTCGGGTCCCGGGAAGGCGACGGAAGGTGGTGACCCGCGAGCCAGGAGACCTGCCGTCAGCCGTGGTCACACGCGAGCATGTCGGTCGGGGTGTACTGACAGTAGCCGAGCCAGCGCGTACGGTCGTACGGCTGGCGAGACTTCGTTCGCGGTGACGTGCCACAACGTCGCGCCCGAGGTCTCGTATCATGCATGCCATCGCCATCGCGGCACATCGTGCCGCGCAACGCCGCTCGTGCCTGCTCGCTTCCACCATCCTGACATCACTGATGCTGCCGGTAAGCTCGCCGCCGGCACTCGCCCAGCAAAGCGCATCGCCGGATCTGAACCTTCCGGAGGTGGTCGTCTCCAGGCCCGGCGCGCGCGCGCGGCCAGCGGCGCCACGCAGTGAACCGCAGAGCACGGCGGCCCGCACGCTGGTCGCAGCGCCCGAGGCCGACGCCACCGTCGTCTACAGCCCGACGGCGATTCCGACCCTGGCGCGCGATGTCGCAAGCTCGGTCACGGTCATCACCGCGGCGGACATCGCGCGCGAACAGCGTCGCACCGTGCCGGACGCGCTGGCCAATGTCCCCGGCTTGAACATCGTGCAGAGCGGCGGGCCGGGCGCACAGACGTCGGTCTTCATGCGGGGGACCAATTCAAACCAGGTCAAGGTCCTCATCGACGGCATCGACGTCAGCGATCCCAGCAATCCCAATCGCTCGTTCGATTTCGGCCAGCTCCTGACCGCGGACATCGAGCGTATCGAGGTGCTGCGCGGCCCGCAAAGCGGCCTCTACGGCGCCGACGCGATCGGCGGCGTGATCTCCATCATCACCAAGAAGGGCGAAGGCCCGCCGAAGGCTACCGCAACGGTCGAGGGCGGCTCATTCGGCACGTTTAACCAGACTGCCAGCTTGAGCGGCGGCGACCAGCGGAGCAATTATGCATTCACCGCCGCGCATTTCCGCGTCGCCAGCACACCGGTCACCCCGCTCGAGCTGCTGCCGCCGGGCCGCCCGCGGATCAATGACTCCTATGAGAACTGGACCTATTCGACCAAGCTTGGAATCAATCTGACTGACAACCTCGCGCTCAACTGGGCGGGGCGATTCACGGACGCGACGCTGCACTTCACCGGCGACGATTTCTCGGTGTTCCCCTCGGTACCGAATGCGATCCAGAGCATCCAGGCGGTGCACCAGTTCTACCAGCGCGGGGAAGCGGTATTGTCGTCGCTCGACGGCCGCCTGACGAACTATTTCGGCGTCAACTACACCAACACCTGGAATTGGAACAAGGCTCCCGACCCGGCGGCGCCCGG
>DASSJW010000389.1:0-8757 GCA_035690995.1 Xanthobacteraceae bacterium | reverse complement strand
GCGGCCGAGAAGACGTGCTATGCGGATATCTAAACTCATCGTGAGCGTCGGATTGCTCGGCGCCGTCGTCGGCTTGTCGCCCGCGGTGAGCTTCGATGGCAGCCGCACTCCGGGATCGGCAGCCGTGGGCGTGCCGCTGCCGGACCCGAACTCCGGGACCAGCGAGCCGACCAACGTGCTCGGCAGTGCAACACCGCTTGCGGCCGTGCCGGCCGCGCCGCTGACGATGCCGCCGCGGCCGATCATGCCACCGACACCGCTGGAGGCATTCCGCTCCGGCACCCAGGCACTTCGCCAGGGCAAGACCGAACAGGCGATCACCGACCTCGAATACGCTGCGGAGCAGGGGGTGCCCGGCGCGATCTGGAAACTCGGGCGGATGTACGCCGACGGGGACGGCGTCAAGATGAACAAGGCGCGCGCTTACGACTATTTCCGCCGCCTCACCACAATGCATGCCGACGACGGCTCGGCCACTCCCAACGCTCGGTTCCTGGCCAATGCCTTCGTGACCTTGGGCCTTTACCACCTCGACGGCATTCCCGGCACATTGAAGGCCGACCCGAACGTCGCGCGCGAAATGTTCCGCTACGCCGCGTCCTATTTCGCCGATCCAGAGGCTCAGTACTATCTCGGCCGGCTCTTTCTCCTCGGCAAGGGCGCACCCAAGGACGCCATTCAGGCCGCGCGTTGGCTGCGGCTATCCGCCAACAAAGGCGACCATCGCGCGCAGGCGTTGCTCGGCGGCATGCTGTTCAATGGGGAGCAGGTCTCCCGCCAAGCGTCGCTCGGCCTATTTTGGCTCATTGTCGCCAAGGACGCCGCCGGTCCGGACGAAGGCTGGATCACCGAGATGTACAGCAACGCGCTCGCGCAGGCCAGCGAAAGCGAGCGAGCATTGGCTCATAAGTATCTGGAAGATTGGCTAAAAAACCGCCGAGAATAATGGATCTGTTGCGCCCGCGCCACACATCCCGGAAATCGGTCCTGCCGCCGTCCAAGTCAATGGACCCTTATCCGGCGGACGCGTATCTCTATCAGCAATGCGGGATGCATCTGGTCGAGGTCGGCGATGACGAAATGGCTGTGCGCGAGCACGGCGTCGTTGGCATTGGTCTTGGCGTTGGGGATGCCCGCGCCGGCTGGTGCTGCTGACCTCAGCATTGCCCCCATCTACAAGGCGCCGCCGGCCCCGGTCGCAACCTGGAGCGGCTCCTATCTCGGCGTGTCCGGCGGTGGCGCCTGGGGCAAGGCGGTCGTACGCAACGAGCTGAGCGGGGCCGACCAAACTCCGCGCATGGATCTGAGCGGCGGCATCGTTGGCATCGCCGCCGGATTCAATCTTCAAAACGGTCCTGTGGTCCTCGGCCTCGAGGGGGACATCTCGGCCACCGGCAAAAAGGGAAGCGCGACTGAATTCCCTCCCAACGCCGTCTTCAGCAACGAGGTCAAGGAGCGTTGGCTTTCGACCTTCCGCGGACGGGTCGGCTACGCTCACGACAATTGGCTGCTGTATGCCACCGGTGGCGGCGCGGTCGCCAATGTCGACAACAGCATTGCCTCCGCCGCCGGGCAGATATCCGACAATCAATGGCATTGGGGCTGGACAGCGGGCGGAGGCGTCGAGGTCAAACTCACGCAGGACTGGTCGGCAAAGGTCGAGTATCTCTACGTCGGGCTGCAGGACAAATCGTATTTCAACCCGGCACCGAGCGTCGCGTTTCCAGGGAATCAGCGTCTGAACCTCACCGATCACATCGTCCGGGTCGGCGTGAACTACAAGCTGCCCTGGAATATTCTGGACAGTTTCTTCAAGCGCTGAGCGCGAGATCCACCCAGACCGGTACGTGATCCGACGGTTTTTCCCAACCGCGGACATGCTTATCAACGCCGGCGGAGGTCAGCCTGTCCGCTGCCTGCGCCGAAAGCAGCATATGGTCGATGCGGATGCCGTCGTTCTTCTGCCAGGCGCCGGCCTGATAATCCCAGAACGTAAACGGACCAGGACCCTCACTGCCGGCGCGGATCGCGTCGGTCAGTCCGAGGTGGCAGAGCGCGCGGAACTTCTCCCGCGTGCGTGGGAGGAACAGGGCGTCCCCCACCCAGCGGCCAGGGTTGCGGGCATCAAGCTCGGACGGAATAACATTGAAGTCGCCCGCTAGGACCAGCGGCTCCTCCAGTTGAAGGCGTTCATGTACATAGTGGATGAGTCGGTCCATCCACTTGATCTTGTACGAATATTTCTCAGTCTCGGGAGGATTGCCGTTGGGCAGATAGATGGAGGCGACCCGCAGCACGCCGGCGGCCGTCGACACCACCGTTTCCATGAAGCGCGCATGATCGTCGGCAGTGTCGCCGGGCAGCCGCGCCGTTACCTCGTCGAGCGGAAACTTCGACAGCACGGCGACGCCGTTAAAGGCCTTCTGACCGTGCACCGCAACATTGTATCCGAGTGCCTCGAGTGCCTCGCGCGGAAAGGCGTCATCGACGCATTTGGTCTCCTGCAGGCAGACGATATCCGGCTGCCGTTCGACCAGCCAGGCGGCCAAATTATCCATTCTCTGCTTGATCGAGTTTACGTTCCAAGTGGCGATGCGCATGGCCGAAAGACGCGTGTGTTTGGACGTGAATTCAACTGGACGTGACGGGGTGGGAAGGCGCGCCGCCGCTCGGTCTTTACGGAAGTTACGCCGATTTTACGATGGCAAATCGCTGCCGAGGATGCGTTGACAGTAGGGATATGTTAGAAAAGTTGGCTCGCATACCAAAAAGAATCGTTATGAGCGAGGCATCCGGAAGAGAGGGAGTCCGATTGGGCCGACTGGCCGTGCTCGGTAGCAATAATGAAGAAGCGGACGTTGGTGTTGGGCGCGGTCGTGGTGCTGGTGGCAGCAGGTCTTGCCGTCGCGGCGAAACGGGGGGAGTTGTGGTCAGGCGGCGGCGCCGTTGCGCAGGCGCCCCGGCCAAGCGTCCGCGCGATCCCGGTTGAGATCGCGGTAGCTGCCAAGCGCACTGTTCCCGTCCGCATTGAGGCCCTTGGCAGCGTCACGCCTATTGCCAGCGTCGCGATCAAGGCCCGCATCGACAGCGAAATCGTGGGGGTGCACTTTCGGGACGGCGCGACGGTGCGCGAGGGCGAGCCCCTGTTCACCCTGGACAGCCGCGCGCTGCAAGCGCAGATCAGGCAGGTGCAAGGGTTGCTCGAGGGCGCAAAGGCTCAGCTTGAGCAGGCCGAACGCGATGTCGCGCGCTACACCGAACTCATCGCCAAAAACGCCACCACCCAGGTCACTCTCAACAACGCCAGAACCCAGGTGACGATCTGGCGCGCCTCGGTCGATTCCAACACCGGGCAGCTGGAGAATCTCAACATCCAACTCAGCTATTGCACGATCCGTGCTCCGATCAGCGGCCGTGTGAGCATGGCGGCTGTCAAGATCGGCAACTTTGTCCGCCAGGCCGATCTTGCCCCGCTGGCGACCATCATCCAGACCGCGCCGGTCTATGTCACGTTCTCGGTCTCGCAAGGCTATCTGCCGGATCTGCGCCAGGCCCTCACCAATGAGAGCGCGACCATCGAGGCGGTCATTCCGGGGGATGCCCGGCGCGCCGCCGGACAGGTGACCATGATCGAGAACAGCGTGGACGCACCGACGGGAATGGTACCCGTTCGCGCCACCATGCCGAACCCCGACGAGCTCCTTTGGCCAGGGACTTTGGTGACCGTGCGGCTGACGTTCCGCGAGGAGGAATCCGTCACCGTGCCCTCAACCGCCGTCCAGGTCAGCCAGAGCGGCACCTACGTGTTTGTCGTCGATGACGGTGTTGCCAAGGTCCAGCCGGTGACGGTCGCGCGGGTGGTCGACAGCGACTCGGTGATTGCGAGCGGACTCCAGGGCGGCGAAACGGTGGTGATCAACGGCCAGCTCTTGCTGTCGAATGGCACGAAGGTCACGGCGCGCGGACCGAAGGTAGGGTCGTAGCGCATGAACCTCTCGGAAACCTGTATCCGCCGCCCGGTGCTCACCACACTGGTCACCGCTTCGATCATCGTGCTGGGCATCTTCGCGTACCGGCTGCTCTCGGTGGCGGCGCTCCCCGCTGTCGACTTTCCCACCATCAACATCACCGCCACGCTGCCGGGCGCGAGCGCGGAAACAATGGCGGCGTCGGTGGCTGCACCCATCGAACGCCAACTCTCCACCATCGCCGGCATCACCTCGCTGACCTCCTCGTCGTCGCTCGGCATCACCTCAATCACCATCCAGTTCGACCTTAATCGCAACATCGACGGCGCCGCACTCGACGTGCAGACCGCCCTGTCGGTGGCGCAGCGGCGCCTGCCGGTGGAAATGACGACGCCGCCAAGCTTCCGGAAGGTGAATCCGGGCGACTTCCCGATTCTCTATATCAGTCTGAACTCGCCGACCTTGCCGCTTTCGGCGGTTAACGAGTATGGCGAGATCACGCTGGCGCAGCAGATTTCGCAACTGCCTGGCATTGCCCAGGTGCTGATCTACGGCGCGCAAAAATTCGCCGTGCGCGTGCAGGTCGATCCGGTCGCCGCCGCGTCACGCAACATTTCGCTCGAGGACATTCGTAGCGTCGTTTCCAAGACCAATTCCAATACCCCGGTGGGTACGCTCAATGGTCCCAAGCAGAGTGTGACCCTGACAGCGTCGGGCGCGATCACCAAGGCGGAAGAATACCGCAAGGTCGTCGTGGCCTATCGCAATGGCGTGCCGGTTCCCCTCGACCAGATTGCGCGCGTCGTAGACAGTGTCGAAAACGACAAGATCGCAAGCTGGTTCAACGAGAACCGCGCCATCGTGCTGGCAATCCAACGCCAGCCCGACGCCAACACGGTGGCGGTGGTCGATCTCGTGCGCGCCCGGTTGCCGCAGTATCGCGCGATGGTGCCTCCGTCGATCCGCATGGAGGTGCTGAACGACCGTTCGATTTCCATCCGTGACTCGGTCGTGGATGTGCAGGAGACGCTGGCGATCGCGATCTGTCTGGTCGTGATGGTGATCTTCCTGTTCCTGCGTACCGTCTCGGCAACCATAATCCCTGCATTGGCCGTTCCGGTGTCCCTGATCGGCACCTGTGCGGCGATGTATGTGTTCGGGTTCTCGATCAACAACATGACGTTGCTCGCACTGACGCTGTCGGTCGGCTTCGTCGTCGATGACGCCATCGTCATGCTCGAGAACATCGTGCGCCACATCGAGGGCGGCATGCGGCCGTTCGAAGCGGCCCTGAAGGGCGCGCGCGAGATCGGATTTACCATCGTTTCGATCACGTTCTCGCTTATTGCCGTGTTCATTCCCGTTCTGCTGATGGGCGGCATGGTCGGCCGCGTTTTCCGCGAGTTCGCGGTATCGATCGCGGTTGCCATCATCGTTTCCGGGTTCGTGTCGCTCACGCTCACACCCATGTTGTGCGCTCGCGTGCTGCGTACCCATCACGAAGGCGAAAAGCAGAACTTCGTGCTGCGGATGTTCGAGGCAATGTTCAAAGGGTGGCTGCGCGGCTACGAGTGGGCGCTGGACAAGGTGATCGCCTACAAGTTCATCGTGCTGCTGCTCACGTTTGGTACCTTGGCCGCGACGTTCTGGCTCTACATGGTGATTCCGAAGGGCTTCTTCCCGACCGAGGATACCGGTTTCATTTCCGCGTCCACTGAGGCGTCGTCCGACGTGTCGTTTGCCCAGATGGCCGTGCTGCAACGGCAGGTCGCGGAGGTCGTCCGCGCGGACAAGGCGGTGGATTACGTCAATTCCACCATCGGTGCGGGAGGTCCGAACCCGACGCTCAATGCCGGTCGGATGTTCATCGCGCTCAAGCCCAAGAAGGAGCGCGGAGAAAGCGCGACCGAGGTCATTCAGCGGCTGCGCCGCGCCGCCAATGTCGTTCCCGGTATGGCGGTATATTTCCAGAATGTGCAGAACATCAACATCACGGGGCGCATTTCCAAGAGCGAGTTCCAGTACACGCTGCAATCGAGCGACACCACGCTGCTGTATGAGGTGGCGCCGCAGATGCGCGATAAAATCGCCAATATCGAAGGTCTGCGCGACGTTACCACCGACCTCTACATCAAGAATCCGCAGATGACGATCGAGGTCGACCGCGAGAAGGCGGCCGTCTACGGCATTACGATCGACCAGATCCGCCAGGAATTGTTCGACGCCTTCGGTGCGCGGCAGGTTGCGACCATCTACACGGCGACCAACGACTACCAGGTCATTCTCGAAAGCCAGCCGCAATTCCAGGCCGATCCGTCGCAACTGCAGAACATTTTCGTCAAGACGAACGGCTCCGGGGCCGGAACCGGAGGTGCAACCGGGCCTGGATCCGGCGTGAACGGAAATGGGATCCCGTCAGGGCAATCGATCCCGCTTTCCGCCGTTACGCGGATGGTTCCTGCGGTCGGTCCGCTGCAGGTCAATCACCAAGGCAATCAGCCGTCGGTAACCATCTCATTCAATCTCGCGCCCAACTATTCCCTCGGCCAGGCGGTCGATGCCATCCGCGAGATTGAGCGCGAGACCCGCCTACCGATCACGGTCAACACCGGCTTCCAAGGGTCGGCGCAGGTATTCCAGGAATCGCTCAAGGGCCAGGGTTTGCTGGTCCTGGCGGCAATCTTCGCCGCCTACGTGGTGCTGGGCATTCTCTACGAAAGCTTCATCCATCCAATCACCATCATTTCCGGTCTGCCGTCGGCCGGTGTCGGCGCGCTGCTGGTGTTGATGCTGTTCAACATGGATCTGTCCGTCATCGCGATGATCGGCATCGTGATGCTGGTCGGCATCGTGAAGAAGAATGCGATCATGATGATCGACTTCGCGATCGACCGCCGACGCGTGGGATTGGCCGCCGAGGCGGCGATCCGCGAAGCCGCGTTGTTGCGCTTCCGCCCTATCATGATGACGACGTTCGCCGCGATTTTTGGCACACTGCCGATCGCGCTCGGGACGGGTGCAGGCGCCGAGCTGCGCCAGCCGCTGGGCGTTGCGGTGGTCGGCGGGCTGCTCCTGTCGCAGCTCCTGACGCTGTTCATCACCCCGGTCGTGTACATCTATCTCGACCGCATCGACCGGATGCTCAAATACCGGCTCGAGCCGCAACTCAGAGAGGTTGCGGAACATCCCGAGCGCCCGCCTGCCATCGCCGCGGAGTGATCTTGATACGAGCGCGGTGGCGTGGCGAGAGGGCGCGCCACGCTCCGATGCGGGCCTCGACCATGCCAGAGGCGGTTGCGCTGCGGGTCGCTCGATGCCCGCGCGACCGCAGACGGCGACGCCTTGGCGAAGCGGCATCGCGTGCAACGCCACGTTCGTCGGGACGGCGGAGTAAAGTTCCGATTACGCGATTGAGAAATGGTGGCTTGGCCGGGAACTAGCGCTGTGATCCGGCCCAAGTCGGCGCGGCGGGAGCCGTGGTGGCGCCAGGCATTAGATCGAGAAGCTGGTGCCGCAGCCGCAGGACGCCGTGGCCTGCGGGTTGTTGATCCGGAACGATGCCCCGATCAAATCGTCGACGAAATCGATCTCTGAGCCGGCCAGATAGCCCACCGAGGTTTGATCGATCAACACCGTTGCGCCACCGCGGTGGATGACGAGATCATCAGCCGCCTGGGCGCGGTCCATGTCGAACTTGTACTGGAAACCCGAGCAGCCGCCGCCCTCGACGCTCACGCGAAGCATGGTACCGGCCGGCTCTCCCCGCAAAATCTCGCCAATCCGGCGCGCAGCCCGTTCGGTGACCGTAATGTTGTCCATCCGCAAACCATAATTGCCAGGGGACCTGACCGATAGTTAAGTGCGCGCCACAGCCAGGTCAACTCGGCTTGGTCAATGGGGCGCTTCCGGGATGGCAGTCGAGGCTCCAGTCGCACGCGCGCCCTATGCGTCCGTTCCGGCGCGGAGTCGCGGCCGGCTCCATCCGGAGCCGGTGAGCCCGACGCGCAACGCCTTTCGCCGGGACTGTGACCGAATCATCCATGCGACCGCGTTCCGGCGGCTCGCCTACAAGACCCAGGTCTTCGTCTTCCACGAGGGTGATCATTTTCGCACCCGCCTGACCCATACGCTGGAGGTCGCCCAGATCGCCCGTTCCTTGGCTCGGGCCCTCGGGCTCGATGAGGATCTTGCCGAGGCCCTGGCCCTGGCCCACGACCTGGGGCACCCCCCGTTCGGGCATGCCGGCGAGCGCGCCCTCGATCGCTGCCTCGCCGCCTGCGGAGGGTTCGATCACAACGCCCAGACGCTGCGGGTGGTGACTGCGCTCGAGCGGCGCTATCCGGCATTCGACGGGTTGAATCTGTGTTGGGAGACGCTCGAAGGACTGGTCAAGCACAACGGGCCACTGACCCTTCGCGACGGCACGCCGATCGGACCCTACCTTGAACGCGGGCTGCCGCACGCGATCCGGCCATATGGCGGAACGCACGAGCTCGGAAGTCAGGACCTGGAACTGTGGAGTTTTGCCAGCGCCGAAGCTCAGGTTGCCGCCATCGCCGACGACATCGCCTATGACGCCCATGACATCGATGACGGGCTCAGGGCCGGGCTTTTCGCCCTTGATGAACTCGCCGCCATCCCGTTGATCTCCGATCTCCTCGCGAGCATCCATACAGAGCATCCGCAACTCGAGCCCAGTCGTTTGGTGCACGAGTTGGGACGCCGACTCATCACCCGCATGATCGAGGATGTCATTGCCGAGACCAACGGCCGCTTGCAGACCTTGGCA
>DASSJW010000388.1:0-3004 GCA_035690995.1 Xanthobacteraceae bacterium | reverse complement strand
CCGGGAATTCGTTCTTGTAGTAGTGGGTGTAGAGATCGGGGCGCAGGTCGATGTCGCGTTGCGCGCGTTTGAGCGCACGGAAGAATTTGCGCAGGTCTTCGGGTTCGGGATCGCCGGTGACCATGGTGGCGATCATGAACGTCGTGTCGATGATCTTGCGGAAGCCGAGTTGCTCGGCGAAGTAGTAGGGGCCGCTGAACAGCGCCGAGGCCTTCGCCTTGCCCTCGATCAATTGGTCGAGCCGGTGAAACAGCATGCCGTCGGCATAGCTGAGATTGATCTTGTCGGCGGGCATGTACTGCTCGAGCGCCTGGATGGTCGAGTAGTGGCTGCCGGACTGATAGCCGACCGCAATGGGCACCCCGGCCAGATCCTCAGGCCGCTTAATCGGCGAATCCGCGGGAACGAACACGCCCGATGGCGCGACCGAATAGACATCGGCGTAGAGCCGGCCTTTGCCCTTCGACGCGGCGACTCCGACAGTCCAGTGGCAGGCACAGCTGACGTCCGAGCTGCGGCCGCGCTCGAATGACTGCATGGCGCCGACCTTGTCGCCCTTGTAGTGGTGCGCGCCATCGGTCGATTTGATCAATTCCTGGAAGATGTAGTCGAGGCCTTCGTCCTTGAAGTAGCCCTTCTCGTCGGCGACCCATTCCTGCAGCCGGAAGTGCGGCTCGATGATGAATTTGTCCTTGGCCATGTCGTGCTCCTCTCTCTCGGGTTCGTCGGTTCCCTGTGCGTTGACGTTCTTGCTCAGCAACAGTCCCGCTCCGCTGAGCGCTTGTCGCGCTGTTCGGCCACGCGGCGGGCCGCGATCATTTTCACGTGGTCGTCCATCAACCGCCGCGCGCCAGCCGCGTCGCGGATTTCGATGAGGGAGGCCAATTCCTTGTGAGCGTCGAGAATGCGGCGCGCCACTTTGGGCGTCAGGGTCGGGTTTCGCTCCGGCCATGACACGTGTTGCAGCGATATCAGCTGCACCACCAGGACGCGGTTATGCGACGCCTCGGCGACCGCGAGGTGGAATTCGCGCGACGAACGCGTGAAGGCGCCGACATCGTCGATCTTGGCTTCGGCATCGGCGATGAGATCGCGCAGCCGCGCGTGATCCTCGGCGCTGGAATTGACGGCGGCGAGCTCG
The DNA here is from genome assembly GCA_035690995.1 of Xanthobacteraceae bacterium. Lineage (GTDB taxonomy): Bacteria > Pseudomonadota > Alphaproteobacteria > Rhizobiales > Xanthobacteraceae > VAZQ01. The sequence goes on along the minus strand of DASSJW010000388.1, from coordinate 1,863 downwards.
GCCGCGAGGCATTCGATGGCGCGCTGCGCATCCATGATCTCGCCCGCCGACACGCCGGCGAGATCGAGCTGCACTGCCAGGGCCTCGGCGAACAAGCGGGCATTGCCGCGAGCGATGCGCGCGCCGCCACCGGACCCGACCTTGATGTCGACCACGCCCTGGGCTTCGAGCGTTCGCAGCGCGTCACGGGCAACGATGCGGCTCACCCCGAAGCGGCCGGCCAGATCCTTCTCGGTGCCGAGAAAATCGCCCGGACGCAGTTCCCGGGCGAACAGCGCGTCCCGCACCTGCGCCACGATCTGGGTCGACATGGTCGCGGAGCGGAACGGAATGACCTTCCGTTCCCCGCTCTTCATCGCGGGATGCAGCCGCATGTAATCTCCGCCCGTTCCGGGCCAAAAGTAGCAACGATATTAAAGATATTATCTTTGGGGCCGGAACGCGTCAAGCGTGCCGCGCGCCGGGGGCGCAGAATTTTGCTGCGTTACTTCTTCAGGCCGGCCGCCTGGGCGACCTCGCCCCAGCGCTTGATTTCAGACTGGATGATCCTGGCGAAATCGTCCGGCCCGCCGCTGAGCGCGTCGAACCCTTGCGGGTGCAGCGCCGTCAGCACGTCCTCCGACTGCAATGCCTCGCGCGCCGCGCGGGCGAGCTTGTCCACGATCTCGCGCGGCGTTCCCGCCGGCGCCATGAGGCCGAACCAGATGCTGGTGTCGAAGTCGGGCATCCCGGCTTCGGCCATGGTCGGCAGGTTGGGAGCGATGGAGGGACGCTTCGCGGCGGCCGAGGCGAGCGCCTTGAGCTTGCCGGTTTCGACTTGCGAGACCACGGCGGATGCCGGCGAGAACATCATCGAGGTGCGGCCGGCAAGGAGATCGGTCACCGCTTGCGGGCTGCCCTGGTAAGGAACGTGCACGAGCTTGATTCCGTTGCGCATGGCGAAGAGCTCGCCGGAGAGATGCGGGGCGGTGCCGACCCCGGTCGAGGCGTAGAACACTTCGCCCGGCTTCGACTTCGCGAGCGCGATCAGCTCCTGCACGTTGTTCACCCCGGTCGCGGGGTGAACCACGAGGATGACGGCGGCCGTGGTCACCAGCGCGATCGGGGCGAAGTCCTTGGCGAGGTCGAACGACAGATTGGGATTGATGGCCGCATTGGTGATGTTGGCGGACGATCCGAGGAACAGCGTGTAGCCGTCCTTCGGCGCGCGCGCGACGAATTCGGCCGCCAGGCTGGAGCCGGCGCCCGGCTTGTTCTCGACCACGAACTGCTGGCCGAGAATCTGGCCCATGCGCTGGCCCAGCACGCGCGCGGTAATATCGGCCGACGACCCCGGGATGAAACCGACGATGATGCGCACCGGTCGCGCCGGATAATCCTCGGCCTGAGCGCAGGGCAGGGCAAGTTGAGCGGCGAGCGCCAAAGCAAGCGCAATCGTTCGTCGCTTTCCTCGGTCCATCTTCTGTCCTCCCGATATGTCCGGTCGCACCGGTTGGTGCGCCAGCCTTGTTATTTCTTCAGGCCGGCGGCCTCGGCGACCGTGGCCCACCGCTTCATCTCGCCGTCGAGATAGCGGGCAAAATCCTCCGGGGTTCCGCCGACGAGATCGATGCCTTGCGGCGCCAGCGCCTTGGCGACCTCGTCCGTCTGCAGCGCTGCGTTGGCGGCGCGCGCGAGCTTGTCGACGACCTCCTTGGGCGTGCCCGCGGGCGCGAGCAGGCCGAACCACAGCCCGGTCTCGAAGCCGGGCAATCCGGCTTCGACCATGGTCGGCAGCTCGGGCGCGATCGCGGTGCGCTTGGCTTCGGTCGATGCCAGCGCGACGAGCTTGCCGTCACGTACGTGCTGCAGCACGGTCGAGGC
>DASSJW010000387.1:0-4177 GCA_035690995.1 Xanthobacteraceae bacterium | reverse complement strand
GGCCTTCCACGGCCCCCGAGGCGCGCATCGCGGAGCTCACGCAGAAGCTTCGCGCCGATCAGCTGCGGGCCGAGCAGCAGCAACCGCGCTTCGTGCCCGAGCGGGGCGAGCCGCGCATGCAGTCGCCCGCCCCGGCGATGGCGCCCGCGCCGGCGCCGCAGCAGAGCCAGGCATCGATCGAGGCCGCAGCCCAGGCCGCGGTGGCAGCGGCGGTGCTGCCGATGATGGAGGACGTGACGATCCGGCCGATCCCGCCGAAACCGTCGCTGTTCCCGGAACAGATGGCGCCGCCGGCTGAGCCGCCGCCGGCACCGCGCGCCTTCATCCCGCCCGCGCCGGAGCGCACGACCAATCGGCCGCGGCGCATGCCTGCGATCGACGAACTGCCGCGCCCGGCCCAGGCCGAGCTGCGGGCCAGGCGAGGGGAGGAGGATCCCGACCATCCGGAGAAGCGCAAGGTGAGCCTGCTCCGGCGGCTCGCGGCCGTCGGGCTCGGCCGCCGCGAAGACCAGGACGAACCGGAGAAAATGCCGCCCAACGTACGGCCGGTCCGTCCCGCTGCGGCCGCGGGCCCGGCGCCGCGCCCGGCGGAGCGGCCCATGGAACGCCCCATGGAACGGCCGATGGAACGCCCCATGGAGCGGGCGATGGAACGCCCGGCCGGGCCGCCTCGCCCGGCCATGCCGGCGCCGGCGATGCCCCGTGCCCCCGAGCCGGTGTCCGAATATGCCAAGCGGCCCGCTCACCAGGGGCTCGATCCCCACGGGCGGCAAGCTCCGGTGCATAACTCGCTCGAGGAAGACCAGCTCGATATCCCGGCGTTCCTGCGCCGGCAGGCGAACTGACCCTAGCGGCTCGGCATGGTTGCGGCGGACCCGGCGTGATCGCCCGGTCCGCCGCCGCATGTCCGGCCGGCCCCGCGGTGCTCCTGTAAGGCCCTGAATCAAAAACCGAATCAATGGACGCCTCGGCGTCCATTGCGGGCCGGGACCGGGCGCCGCAGAGCTTGCCGACCCCCCTCATTCCCGTTGCCCAGCCAGTGAGCGCCGCCTCCGAATGCCCGCTTTGCGACCGCCGGCCGGCTTGATTGCGGCGGCTTGGTGGTAACAGTCGGTAAAAAAGCGTGAGTTGGACTTCGGCCGAACCACCGGTAAGCTACCTGCAGCTAAGGGGTTTTTGTCGGGGGACAACGCGGCCGATACCTTGCCCGCGGTTATGTACAGCTTTCACCGATGGCAGGACCACGACCGACGTTGCCCGTCTAATCCGCCGCGTCCCGTTGATACGCGCGGCTGGGGGGATGGTACGGGACGGGAGTATGAAAGTCGCTAGGCAGACGACGCTTCGCGACCACACCGCGCTAAGCGGTGTTGGTGTGCATTCCGGTTTACCGGTGACGTTGACGTTGCATCCGGCTGACGCTGGTACCGGCTTCCGTTTCATCCGCACACGTATCGAAGGCGGCCCGGATCGCGAGATCCCCGCCGACATGAGCGCGGTCACCGCGACCGAATTCGCCACCGTGCTCGGCGACGAATCGGGCCCGCTGGTGTCGACCGCCGAACATGTCCTGGCGGCGCTCTCGGGCCTCGGCGTCGACAACGCCGTGGTCGAAATCGACGGTCCGGAAACGCCGATCATGGACGGCAGCGCGGCGCCCTTCGTGGCGGCCATCGATGCCGTCGGTCTCGTGACCCTCAATCAGCCCAAGCGCTACATCAAGGTGCTCAAGCCGGTCCAGGTCGCCATGGGCGATGCCTTCGGCGAGGTGCGGCCCAACCCGCGCGGCTTCCGTATCGAGGCACAGGTCGAGTTCGAGAATGCCCTGATCGGGCGCCAGGCGCTGGCGCTCGACGTCAAACCCGACATCTTCCGCCGCGATATTTCGCGCGCCCGGACCTTTGGCTTCATGCGCGACGTGACGAGCCTGTGGAACGCGGGCTATGCGCTCGGCGCATCGCTCGAGAACACCCTCGTCGTCAGCGATGACCGCGTTCTCAATCCGGAGGGCACCCGCTTCCCCGACGAATTCGTCCGCCACAAGATTCTGGACGCGGTCGGCGATCTGGCCCTCGCCGGGGCGCCGCTGCTTGCCACTTACCGTTCCGTGCGTGGCGGGCACAAGCTCAACTATGCGGTGCTGTGCGCGCTGATGGCCGACGCGAGCGCCTGGACCTGGGTGGATGCCGAGGCGCTGCGGCCGGCACGCGGGCACGCCGAGGCGGTTCCACGCCTGGCGCCGGCTTTTGGGCCCGATATTTCCTAAGCTGGCGTTACTCCCAAAGGCAGGGCCCATCCGCCACATTCCCGGCGAAATGTCGGCCTATTTCCTGCGGCCGGACGGGGATTTACCGGGCAGGCGACGGGGCGATAAGGCACAGTGCGGCCGGTCGGACCTCGTTCGGGGGAGGGGCATCCGATCCATGTCTTCGCATTCGGTCATGGTCAAAGACCTTGCGTGCGGCATGCGCGTGGTGACGCGCGTGGCGGCGTTCGTGCTCGTGGCGGCTACCCTTGGCGCCTGCAGCCTGTTCGACAAGGATACCGTCGTTCCCGATGAGCCTGCCGACAAACTCTACAATGAGGGTCTCTATCTTCTGAACAGCAAGAAGACCCCGAAAGAAGCGGCCAAGAAGTTCGAAGAGGTCGACCGCCAGCACCCGTATTCGGACTGGGCGCGCAAGTCGCTGATCATGTCGGCCTATGCCTATTACGAGGCGGGCGCGTACGACGACTGCATCAATTCCGCGCGGCGCTACGTGACGCTGCATCCCGGCAGTCCGGACGCCGCCTATGCGCAGTATCTCATCGGCGCATCCTATTTCGACCAGATCCCGGAAATTTCGCGCGACCAGGACCGCACGGAGAAAGCAGTTCAGAATCTCGAAGAGGTCGCTCGCAAATATCCCACTTCCGAATACGCCGTGGCCGCCAAGCGCAAGATCGAGATCGCGCGCGATCAGTTGGCGGGCAAGGAGATGGACGTCGGGCGCCAGCTATTGAACGAGCGCGCCTATACCGGTGCGATCAACCGGTTCAAGGTCGTGGTCACCCGCTATCAGCGAACGCGCCACGTCGAGGAAGCGCTGTTGCGGCTCACCGAGGCCTATATGGCGCTTGGCATCGTGGAAGAGGCCCAGACCTCCGCCGCCGTGCTCGGGCATAACTTCCCGGACAGCCGCTGGTACAAGGACGCGTACGCCCTGATGGAATCGAAGGGCTTGCAGCCGAACGAGAACAAGGGCTCCTGGATCAGCCAGACGTTCAAGGCGTTCAAGAAACTCGGGCTCGGATAGCCTCAGGCCGCGCGGCGCGGAGCGCGCCGCCGACCTGCTCGCATCGTCCCGCCCGCCCGCTCCCGGTCTTCCAATTTGCGGTTCTGCAGGCTGCCGGACTCGGCTATAGCCGATGGCCGGCGTCGCGCGCCCGGGCGGCGGAGTGTCATGGTGCGTCCCGACCAGGCAGGGAACCAAGGCGAAAGCAATCAAGGACAGGCGTGATGCTGGCCCGGCTCTCGATTCGCGATATCGTCCTGATCGACCGTCTCGACATCGACTTCACGTCCGGCTTGTCCGTGCTCACCGGTGAGACCGGCGCCGGCAAGTCCATTCTGCTCGACGCCTTTGCGCTTGCGCTCGGCGCGCGCGGCGATGTGGCCCTGGTGCGGCAGGGCGCGGAGCAAGGACAGGTGACCGCGGCTTTCGAGCTGCGATCCGGCCACCCGGCGGCCGCGCTCATGGTCGCCAACGATATTCCGGCCGAGGACGAACTGATCCTGCGGCGCGTGCAATTCGCCGACGGCCGCACGCGCGCCTTCGTCAACGATCAGCCGGTGAGCGCCCAGACCCTCAAGGCGCTGGGCGCCGCGCTGGTCGAGATTCACGGCCAGCACGATGAGCGCGCGCTCGTGGACATGGCGACCCATCGTCGCCTGCTCGATGCCTTCGGTGGTCTCGAGGGCAAGGCCGGAGAGGTCGAACGGCTGTGGGAGGCGCGGCGCGCGCGCGAACACGAGATGGCGACGCTGCGCGCCGAGGTCGAGCGTGCGCAGCGCGAGGCGGATTTTCTTCGCCACGCGGTCGAGGAGCTGCAACGGCTGGCTCCCGAGCCGGCGGAAGAAACCGCGCTCGCGGACAGGCGTGCCGCCATGATGCAGGCGGAGAAGGTGGCGGGCGAC
>DASSJW010000386.1:0-3928 GCA_035690995.1 Xanthobacteraceae bacterium | reverse complement strand
CCCGGGGCATGGTGGCCACGCTCATGGCGTCTCCTTGCAGATCAGATCGAACCGACACGGATTAGCACGCGCGGCAGCGATCAGCGACCGTCATCCCGCGGGCCGGTTCGACGGCGCGCGCCGAAGCAGGTGCGGCGACGGCTCGCGGGAAAACCGGTTGAATATGCCGCCGGGATCGCGTTTGCTTACGGCAAAGAACAACAACAATCGAGTGGGTCGAATCTGGAGGGAACGAGCAATGACCTATCGCTACTGCAAGCCTGCCGTCGGTGCGCTTGGATTTGCGGCCGCCTTGATGTTGGTCTCGGCGGGCGGCGCGCCGGCCCAGCAGCCTGCGGCGCCCGCGGCGGCGCCGATCAAGCTCGGCATCGTTTCGTTTCTCAGCGGCCCGGCGGCGTCGCCGTTCGGCGTGCCCGGCCGCAACGGCGCCGAGATCGTGATCGAGGCGCTCAACGCCGGCACCGCGCCGGCGCCGTACAACACGGTCGGCCTCGGCGGCACCAAGATCGAGGCCAAATATGTCGACGAAGCCGGCTCCACCGCCCAGGTGGTGACCGAATTCCGCAATCTGGTGCAGCGCGACCAGGTCGACGCTGTCGTCGGCTACATCTCGTCCGGAAGCTGCCTCGCGGTGACGCCGGTGGCAGACGAGCTCAAGGCGCTCACCGTCTATTTCGACTGCGGCACGCCGCGCATCTTCGAGGAGAAGCCGCGCAAATATGTGTTCCGCGCGTCACCGCACGCCACCATGGATAATACCGGCGCGGCGCGCTACCTCCTCGCCAAGAAAAAAGACATTACGCTCTATTCCGGCATCAATCAGAACTACGCCTGGGGCCAGGATTCCTGGCGCGACTTCGTCAGCACGATGGGCGTGCTCGCACCCAAGGCGAAAGTGGACAAGGAGCTGTTCCCGAAACTCTTCGCCGGCGAATTCGGCGCCGAGATCTCAACCCTGCTGACGTCGAAATCGCAGGCGCTGCATTCCAGCTTCTGGGACGGAGATCTCGAGGGCTTCATCTATCAGAGCGAGGCGCGCGGCCTGAGCAAGCGCATGCCGCTCATCGGCACCACCGCGGAGGCTTCGATCTGGCGCCTGCGCGACAAGATGCCGGATGGCACCATCATCGGCGGCCGCGGCCCGAACGGCCCGCTGGCGCCGAAGAGCGCGCTCAACGACTGGTTCCACAAGATCTATTTCGAACGCTACGGCACACCGCCGACCTATCCGTCGTATCAGATGGCGCTGTCGATCCTCGGGCTGAAAGTGGCCTGGGAGAAGGCGCAGAAGGAAAAGGGCGGTAGCAAGCCGTCGACCGATGACGTCGTGACCGCGTTCGAAGGCATCTCGTACGAAGGCCCGAGCGGCCCGGTCAAGCTGGCGCTCGGCAACGGTCACCAGGGAATCCAGGAAACCGCTTACGGCACCTACCGCTTCAACAAGCAGAAGGGCCAACCGGAAGTCGTCGACGTCATGCGCTTTGCGGCGGAGTGCGTGAACCCGCCGCCCGGCGTCGCCGCCGACGACTGGATCAAGGACGGGATGAAAGGCGCGAAGTGCAATTAGCGCAGAGTGCTTTGCGGTTGCTGCACGGCGACGCCGCGATCTCGGTGGGCGTCCTCTCCCTCCCCCGCGCGCCCCGGGCCAGCCCGGGGCGCCGTTTATCTGGCACACGCCGGGCAAGCGCGGCTTGCGCGGGGGGAGAGAAGAGGAAGGTGGTCGTTGTTGCGCGATATGCGTCCGACAACGACCAATCCCGGTCCCTGCGCGCAACGGGGAAAGGAGCGCACCCGGTGCGGGGGAAAAGCGAACCCGGCATCCGCGACACCGTTGGTGAAACGTCGTGCTGACGTCCTTTGCCATCCTCACCGATGGCCTTGTCTACGCCGCCTATCTGTTTCTCGTCGCCGTCGGCTTGAGCCTGATCTTCGGGGTGATGAAGATCCTCAACGTCACCCACGGCTCGTTCTATGCTTTCGGCGCTTATGGCGCGGCGACCGCGGTCGGCATCTATGTCGAGCGCGGTTGGCCGGACGCCAGCGGTTTCCTGTTCATGGTGCTGATGGCGATGGCGATCGGGCTGGTGCTCGGCTTCGTGCTCGAGCGCGGCGTGTTGCGGTTCGTTTACGGCAAGGACGAGGTGGTCATCGTTCTCGTTACCTATGCCGTGTTCCTGATCCTCGAAGACGTGATCGTGATGATCTGGGGTCCGCGTTCCTACGGCGCCTACCAGCCGATGGTCGCCGCCGGCAATATCGAGATCGGCGATCTTATTCTGTCGAACTACGACATCGCGCTCGTCGCCATCGCGGCGCTCGTCGCCATCCTGAGCTATTGGGCGTTGAAACACACCCGCTACGGCCGCCTCCTCACCGTGGTGATCTTCAATCGCGAGACGGCGGCGGCGTTCGGCATCAACGTCACCGTGGTCTACACGGTGACGTTCATTATCGGCGCGATGCTTGGCGCGCTCGGCGGCGCCGTCATGGCGCCGAAGATTTCGGTGACGCTCGGCATCGGCGTCGAGGTGATCGTGCTGGCCTTCGCGGTGGTGGCGATCGGCGGCATGGGCTCGATCGAAGGCGCACTGATCGGCGCGCTGATCGTCGGCATCTGCCGCGCGGCGGCGGTCCATCTCGTACCGCAACTGGAATTGTTCGTCATCTATGCGGTGATGGCGCTCGTGCTGGTTTTCCGTCCCTATGGACTGTTCACACAGGCCGCGCCGCGGAAGATTTGATGGCATTAGACAACGACCGCCCTCTCAAGTGGACGATCTGACATGTGGTCGCGCGCGACCCTGTTCGGAGCGCTGGCCTTCATCGTTGTGGCTGCGGCCGCGCCGGCGCTGCCGGCCTGGCTGGTGTCGCTGGCCACCATCGCCTTCGCCAATGCGCTGGTCGTGCTCGGGCTCGTGATCCTGTGGCGGGCTGGCCTCGTGCCCTTTGGACAAGCGCTGTTCTATGCCACCGGCGCCTATGCGGTGGCGCTGCTCAGCCGCTACGCCGGCTGGAGGGACGTGTTCCTCCTGGTCACGGTCGGCGCGGCGGCGGCCGGCGTGCTCGCATTCCTGGTCGGCTTCCTGCTCGCACGTTATCGCGACATCTTCTTTGCGATGCTCAGCCTCGCGATGTCGATGATTCTCTACGGAGTGCTGGTCAAGACCGAGACGCTCGGTTCGACCGACGGCTTCCACGTCGAATCAGGGACATTCCTGGGCTACGAGCCGCGCGGCCGCGCGCTCAATCTCGCGCTGTTCTGGCTGGTGCTGGGGCTGTCGGCGGTCAGCGCCTCCCTGATCACGCTCTATTTTCGCACCGTCGCCGGCGCGCTGGCGATGCCGGCGCGCGACAACGAGATCCGGTTGGAGTTTCTCGGCATCTCGGTCACGCGCCTGATCCACCTCAAGCTGGTTATTTCCGGGATCCTCGCCGGCCTCGGCGGCGCGCTCGCGGCGCTGGCGGTGGCGCATGTGGATCCCAATATGGCGTATTGGACGACCTCGGGCGGCTTCGTGTTCGTCACCATTCTCGCCGGTGTGGGCTCGGTCGCAGCCGCCTTCGTCGGCTCCCTGGTGTTCGAACTGGTGCGCTCGATCGCCATCGATGTCCTGCCCGGGTTCTGGCAGCTCATCCTCGGCTCGGCCCTCCTGCTGACCATCCTGTTCCTGCCGGAAGGGCTAGGTTCGCTCTTCCATCGCCTGCGCCGCGCGCCGGAGAAGAGATAATGACCGCGATCCTTTCAGTGTGCGATCTGGAGAAGACCTTCGGCTCGATCGTCGCGGCCCGCGACATCACGCTCGATGTTCCGGCGCAGCAGACCGTGGGCATCATCGGCGCCAACGGCGCCGGCAAGACCACCTTCATCAACATGATCACCGGCCATCTGCGGCCGACCAAGGGAACCATTCGGCTCGAGGATCGCGAC
>DASSJW010000385.1:0-4208 GCA_035690995.1 Xanthobacteraceae bacterium | reverse complement strand
TCCGACGTCTGGCTTCACGACATGTTGCTCGAGCGCGCTGACGGGCGTGCGATCGACCTGAAGTCCACCAAGCGCGGCCTTGAGGCAGCCTTCCTGGTCGTCATGAGAGGCGGTGCCGAGAACGACGGCTACAACGCGCTGGTGCTGGTCGCGGGGATGATGTGGCGCGACGTGGCGTTGATCCGCACTATTTCGCGCTTCCTGCGGCAGATCCGGGTGCCGTATTCCCAGGACTATATGTGGACGACGCTGGTCAAGCACGCCGGCATCGCCGCCGACATCGTGCGTCTGTTCCAAGCCCGTTTCGATCCGCGCCCCGATTCCTTGGCGGAGGGGCGCAAGGCCGGCGAGGCCGCGGCCGCCGCGGCGATCGAAGCCGCGTTGCAGCAGGTTCAAAGCCTCGACGAGGATCGCATCCTGCGGCGCTTCGTCAATGCGGTGCAGGCGGCGATCCGCACCAATTTCTATCAGATCGACGCCCAGGGACAGCCGAAGCAGCTGATCGCGCTCAAGTTCGCCAGCCGCCGGCTCGACGGGCTTCCGCTGCCGAGCCCGCTTTACGAGATTTTCGTGTGTTCGCCCCGGGTCGAAGGCGTGCATCTGCGCTTCGGCAAGGTCGCCCGCGGCGGCATCCGCTGGTCGGACCGGCCGCAGGACTTCCGCACCGAAATTCTCGGCCTGGTCAAGGCACAGCAGGTCAAGAACGCAGTGATCGTTCCGGTCGGCGCCAAGGGGGGCTTCGTACCGAAGCTGTTGCCGAGAGACGGCACGCGGGAAGCCGTGCAGGCCGAGGGTACGGCGGCCTACAAGCTTTTCATCTCGACCCTGCTCGATATCACCGACAATCTCGGCCCCAACGGCGTGGTTCCACCCGCCAATGTGGTGCGCCACGACGACGACGATCCCTATCTCGTGGTCGCGGCCGACAAGGGCACGGCGACGTTCTCCGACATCGCCAATGCGATCGCGCAGGAGCACGATTTCTGGCTCGACGACGCCTTCGCCTCCGGCGGCTCGGCCGGTTACGACCACAAGAAGATGGGGATCACCGCCCGTGGTGCGTGGGAATCGGTCAAGCGCCATTTCCGCGAAATGGATGTCGACATCGGCACGACGCCGTTCTCCGTCGTCGGCATCGGTGACATGTCGGGTGACGTATTCGGCAATGGGATGTTGCGGGAGCGGACGATCAAGCTCGTTGCCGCGTTTGATCACCGCGACATCTTCATCGATCCCGCTCCCGATCCCGGCAAGAGCTTCGAGGAGCGACGGCGGTTATTCGCTCTGCCGCGCTCGAGCTGGCAGGATTACGATCGCGCGCTCATTTCCCAGGGCGGCGGCGTGTTCTCGCGCGCGCTCAAGGAGATCGCGCTCTCGGACGAGGCCCGCGCGGTGCTGGATCTGGGCGCGTCCAAGGTGACGCCGCAGGAGGTGATCAGGGCGATCCTGAAGGCGCCGGTGGATCTGATCTTCTTCGGCGGGATCGGCACCTATGTGCGTGCATCGGCCGAGACCGACGACGCGGTGGGCGACCGCGCCAACGATGCGATCCGCATCACCGGCGCCGACATCCGCGCCAAGGTGATCGGAGAGGGCGCCAATCTCGGCATGACGCAGCGCGGTCGCGTCGAGGCGGCGTTGCGCGGCATCAGGCTCAATACCGATGCCATCGACAACTCGGCCGGCGTGAACACTTCCGACGTCGAGGTCAACCTCAAGATTGCACTGGCGACGCCGATGCGAGACGGCCGGCTTGCGCGCGCCGCGCGCAATGCGCTCCTCGCCGCCATGACCGACGACGTGGCCGCGCTGGTCCTACGCAACAACTATCTGCAGCCGCTTGCGATTTCGCTCGCCGAGCGGCGCGGCCTCGAGGATCTCGGCTTCGAGCAGCGTCTGATGCAGACGCTGGAAACCGCGGGCGAGCTCGACCGCACCGTCGAGTTCCTGCCCGACGAGATGGAGATCGCTGAGCGCCGGCGGCGCTCGCAGGCGCTTACGCGGCCGGAGCTCGCGGTGCTGCTGGCCTATGCCAAGCTCGCGCTCCATCACGAGCTCCTGCAATCGAACGTGCCGGACGACCCCTATCTCGGCCGCGAGCTTGGCCGTTATTTTCCCAAGGCGGTCACCGAGCAATTCCCCGACGCGGTCGAGCACCATCGGCTGCGGCGCGACATCATCGCCACGCAGCTCGCCAATTCCATGATCAACCGCGGCGGGCCTTCGCTGCTGGTGCGCATCGCCGATCAGACCGGAGCCTCGGCGGCGAGCATCGCCGCCGCCTTCGCCGCCGTGCGCGACAGCTACGGCATGAGCGCGCTCAATGGCGAGATCGACGCGCTCGACAACAGGATCTCCGGCAAGCTCCAGCTCGCCCTCTACCAGGCGGTGCAGGATCTGCTGCTCGACCGGCTGGTCTGGTTTCTCCGCAACGTCGATCTTACGCAGGGGCTGGCGGCCATCGTCGCGCATTACCGCGACGGCATTGCAGCGGTCGAGTCCGTGATCGACGACGTGTTGCCGGAGCCGGCCGCCGCTGCGCGCAGGGAGCGGGAGGCCGAGTTCAGCAAGGGTGGCGTGCCGCCCGAGCTTGCGCGTCGCCTCGCCATGCTGCAGGTGCTCGTGGCGGCGCCGGATATCGTGATGGTTGCCGACCGCGCCGGGCAGAATATCGCCGAGGTTGCGGCGACCTATTTCGCGGCCGAGGCGTTCTTCCGTCTCGATCAGATCGCCAGCGCCGCCCGCGGCATCGTGATCTCGGATTATTTCGACCGGCTCGCGCTCGATCGCGCACTCGACTCGATCGGCGATGCCGAACGGCGGCTTACCGCCGCCATGGCCGGCAACGGGACGGCCGGAGCCAAGGCGGTGGAGGCCTGGGTCGCGCCGCGCAAGGCCGCGGTCGACCGCATCCGCATGTCGGTTCACGAGATCGCCAATTCCGGGCTGACGCTCTCGAAGCTGTCGGTGGCGGCGAGCCTGCTGGCGGATCTGGTGAAGAATTGACCTGCGCGGCTAATGCCGGAAGTGCCGCGTGCCCGTGAACACCATGGCGATGCCGTGGTCGTCGGCGGCCTTGATCACCTCGTCGTCGCGCATCGAGCCGCCCGGCTGGATCACGGCGGTGGCGCCGGCTTCGATCGCGACCAGGAGGCCGTCGGCGAACGGAAAGAACGCGTCGGACGCGACCACGGCGCCGCGGGTGAGCGGCTCGCTCGCGCCCGCGGCCTGCGCCGCATCCTCCGCTTTGCGCGCGGCGATGCGCGCGGAATCGATGCGGCTCATTTGGCCGGCGCCGATACCGACGGTGGCGAGGTCCCTGGCGTAGACGATGGTGTTCGATTTCACGTGCTTGGCGACGCGGAAGGCAAAGGCCAGATCGGTGAGCTCGGCGTTGGTCGGCGCCCGCCGGGTCATGACCTTGAGTGTCATGTCGTCGACGACGGCGTTGTCGCGCGACTGCACCAGCAGGCCGCCGGCGACCGATTTCACGATCGTGCCTCCCGCGCGTGGGTCCGGCAGCCCGCCGGTGACCAGCAAGCGGAGATTCTTCTTGGCGGCGATGATGGCGATCGCTTCCGCACTCGCGTCGGGTGCGATGATGACCTCGGTGAAGATGTCGGTGATGGCGCGCGCCGCTTCGGCGTCGAGCGGCCGGTTCACTGCCACGATGCCGCCGAACGCAGACACGGGATCGCAAGCCAGCGCCTTGCGATAGGCCTCGAACAGGCTCGCGCCCTCGGCGACCCCGCACGGATTGGCATGCTTGACGATGACGCAGGCCGCTGTGCGGGCGGGATCGAACTCGGCGACGCATTCGTAGGCGGCGTCGGTGTCGTTGATGTTGTTGTAGGAGAGCTGCTTGCCCTGCAATTGCCGCGCGGTGGCGACGCCGGGACGCGGCTCGGGCGTGCGGTAGAAGGCCGCCGACTGATGCGGGTTCTCGCCGTAGCGCAGGGGCTCGATGAGGCGGCCGCCGACCGCGCGGTAGACCGGCGCGGGATCCGCCACCTCGTTCGCGAACCAGTTGGAGATCGCGGCGTCGTAGGTGCCGGTGCGGGCATAGGCCTTGGCGGCGAGCCTGCGGCGCAGCGCCAGTGTGGTCGCGCCACCGTGCTGCCCGAGTTCGGCCAGCACGACGGCGTAGTCGCCCGGCTCGACCACGACGGCGACGTCGGCGTGGTTCTTGGCCGCGGCGCGGATCATCG
>DASSJW010000384.1:0-5123 GCA_035690995.1 Xanthobacteraceae bacterium | reverse complement strand
GAAGCTCGAACCCTTGTCTCGCCGACGCCCTCTGTCGTCGATCGAGGCCGGCGGTGTCGAAGCACGATCGCGATGCGCTCACCGCTCTTCGACTCGCGCCGGCCCGTTTGACGCAGTCATCGACGTCGTTCGAAGTCGAAGACTGTGAAGCAGCGCGTGCTTACTTCTTCTTCCGGCGCTTGGTCTTCTTCGCGCCCTTTTTCGCCGCTGACTTCGTCTTCGTCTTTCGCTTCTTCGCCATGCTGCCCTCCTAGCCAATGAGTGAGTGGCGATATCGTCCAGTGCCCGCGGGGATCGCGAACACTGTCACCGGATTACTACAGCGCGACAAAAAAACCAGTGTTTTTGCACATTGCGTGGCTTTGGCGCTCGAACCGATACCAGATGTTGCGCTTCGGCGAACACGGCCAACGCGCGCAAGACAAAGCACAATGCGATTGAGCAACATCGCGCGCGCGTCTTCGCGACTGCTGAAAAATACCGATGACATATGGGTTTTCATCGCATCCGAGTTTTCAGGACAGCATGCGGCGCGGCGCGCTCGTGCGGCGCGTGCGATTGCGAAAGTCGCCGCAACGGTGCGTTAAGCATACCGAACGACTTGTGCAAAAAAATTTCAGTCAAGAGGCTTGCAAGCACGCTCTCGGACATCGAATCCATCACGAATCGAGCGAATCGGCGACGAGTGATTCGCCGAAGGCACGACAGGAGACGGCGGACGAAGGATGGAGAACGGCAATTCGCGCGTCCGGTTTTCCTCTTTCGTCACCGGCTGCACCGTCGTCGTCATCAGACGCCGAGCTTGCGCCTGAGCAATTCGTTGACCGTCTGCGGGTTGGCCTTGCCGGCGGAAGCCTTCATCACCTGACCGACGAACCAGCCGATCAGCGCCGGCTTCACTCTGGCCTGCTCGACCTTGTCGGGATTGCCGGCGACAATCTCGTCCACCACTTTCTCGATCGCCGCCAGGTCGGTGACCTGTTTGAGGCCGCGCGCTTCGACGATCGCATGCGGATCACCGCCTTCGCTCCAGCAGATTTCGAACAAGTCCTTGGCAATCTTGCCCGAAATCGTGCCCGCGGCGATCAGATCGAGGATCGCACCAAGCTGCGAAGCCGAAACGGGCGAGCCGGCGATGTCCCTGCCCTCTTTGTTGAGGCGCCCGGCGAGCTCGTTGATGACCCAATTGGCGGCAGCCTTGGCATCGCGGCTGCTGCCGTCGGCTTTTTTGGCGACCGCCTCGAAGAAATCGGCGGTTTCGCGTTCGCCCACCAGAACGTTGGCGTCATATGTCGAGAGGCCGTAGTCGCGGGTAAACCGCGCCTTCTTCTCGTCCGGCAGTTCCGGCAGATGCGACTTGAGGTCGTCGACATAGGCGGCGGTGAGCTCAAGCGGCAAAAGATCGGGATCGGGAAAGTACCGATAGTCGTGCGCCTCCTCCTTGGAGCGCATGGAGCGCGTCTCGCCTTTGCCCGGATCGAACAGCCGCGTCTCCTGCTCGATCGCGCCGCCATCCTCCAGGATTTCGATCTGGCGGCGCGCCTCATGCTCGATGGCCTGACCGATGAAGCGGATCGAGTTGACGTTCTTGATCTCGCAGCGGGTGCCGAGCGGGGTGCCGGGCTTGTGCACCGACACGTTCACGTCGGCGCGCAAATTGCCCTTCTCCATGTCGCCATCGCAGGTGCCGAGATAGCGCAGGATGGTTCGCAGCTTGGCGACATAGGCCTTGGCCTCCTCGGAGGATCGCAGATCGGGCTTCGAGACAATCTCCATGAGCGCCACGCCGGCGCGATTCAGATCGACCAAGGACATGGTGGGATGTCGGTCGTGCAGTGATTTGCCGGCGTCTTGTTCCAGATGCAGGCGCTCGATGCCGATGGTGTGGCTGCCGTCGGGCAGATCGACGGTGACCTCGCCCTCGCCCACCACCGGCGATTTGTACTGGCTGATCTGATAGCCCTGCGGCAGATCGGGATAGAAATAGTTCTTGCGGTCGAACACCGATTTCAAATTGATCTGCGCCTTCAAACCCAGACCGGTTCGGACCGCCTGCCGGACGCATGCCTCGTTGATCACCGGCAACATGCCTGGCATGGCCGCATCCACAAGCGACACATGCGAATTGGGCTCTCCACCGAACGCCGTCGAAGCACCGGAAAACAATTTCGACTGCGACGTCACCTGTGCATGGATCTCCATGCCGATAACGACCTCCCAATCGCCGGTCGCACCTTTGATCAGCTTCGATTTCTTTGGCGGAGCGTTCATCGCTACATCCGTTCAACCGCTGGCAATACTCGGGCCTATCCACTTTTGGTAGTCGGTTGCATAGGCCGCCACAAGGCCGCCGCAGTTCCCGCCGCTGCCCGCCGAGCAGGAACCTAGATCCAATGGATGCGTTGGCCCGATGAGTCGGATTAGCGGAGGTGATGATGACTGACAACAGGGCAAGGAACGGCAAGCTGGGCGCCATCCTCGGCGCATTGATCGCTGTCGCTCTCGCCGTATTCCTGCTCAATGGCGGTGAGCACGTGGGTAAAAAAACGGTCAACAGCGACGCCGATCTTCCGCCGGTTGCGACCGGGCAGCCGCGCTAGCGTCCAGCTCCCCCGTATTGCCAGACCAAGGCTGCGACTTGAGCCACGATTTCGCCGGTTGTAGCCCACAGCGCGCGGCGGTAGCCTCTCCTCAAACAGACGCGCCTTGAGATGCGCGCCGTCGCGCCGGTCAACGGGGCGGCGAGAGGGAGGTCGAGCCGTGACTATCACCCCGCCATGTTGCCGGGCTTTTTTTGCTGCGCCCGGGGTCATGCCCGGCGGCGCGCATGTTGCCTTCACCATTCCTTGTCTAACCGGCCGCGGCGTCGGCAATCTCCCCGAGCCCAACGGGGAATTCCACGCGCGCAGACCGCGCGAAACGCCAGGCCAGCCCCGCCGGAAAAAATCGTCATGATCAACCGTCGTCACGTCATTCAGAAATCGGCGGCCTTCGCACTCGCTCCCGCCTTGGGCAGCCACACCGTCTGCGCGCAAGCGCCGTCGTCGCAAGCCTGGCCAACCCGCTTCGTCAAACTGGTGGTGCCGTTTACGCCCGGCGGCGGCATCGACGGTATCGGCCGCATCCTCGCAGCACGACTATCGGAAATGTGGGGACAGCAGGTGGTCGTCGAGAATAAGCCGGGCGCGGGCGGCAATATCGCCTCGGAGTTCGTCGCGCGCGCGGCCCCGGACGGCTACACCATGTACATCACCGCCGCCGGGCTCGCCGTGAACCGCTACCTCTTCGGTTCGGTCAACTACGATCCGGTTGCCGACTTCGCCCCGGTAACACTGATCTGCCTTTTTCCCAATCTTCTGGTGGTGCCGAACTCCTCCTCTTTTCGCTCGGTGGGCGATCTTCTCGCGGAGGCGCGAAAGAATCCGGGCAAGGTCACTTTTGCCTCTCCGGGACACGGCAGCTCGCCACACATGAGCGGCGAATTGTTCAAGTACATGGCCCAGGTCGATCTGACCCACGTGCCTTACCGGGGAGCAGCGCCGGCCTTCACCGACGTCATCGCGGGCCGCGTCGACTGCACCTTCGCGGTCATGGCTTCGGGCCTTCCGCTCGCTCGATCCGGCCAGTTGCGAGCGCTAGGCGTAACCACCGCCGGCCGCGTGCCGACGGCGCCGGAGGTGCCGAGCATCGCTGAGGCCGGCGTTCCCGGCTACGACACGTCGTCCTGGTTCGCTTTTTTCGTGCCGGCCAAGACGCCGCCCGAGATCATTCGCAAGATGCACGCCGACACCGTCGCCGCGCTCGCCGAACCGCCGATCAAGGAGAAGCTCGAGCAACTCGGCGTGGTGGTGGTCGGTTCCACGCCCGAGGCGCTCGGCACTCATCTCAAGACTGAGATGGAGAAGTGGGCGCCGGTCATCAAGGCGGCGAATATCAAGGTCAACGAATGATCACCCGCCGTCGGGCCATCGAGCTCGCCGCGCTTGCTGCGCTCGCCGGCGGCTCGGGCGGCCGCGCGGCGGCACAGCCGGTTGCGGCGTGGCCAAACCGGTTCGTCCGCATGATCGTGCCGTTCCCGCCGGGCGGCGGCACCGACGCCATTGCCCGCGTGGTTGCCGGCAAGCTCTCGGACATCTGGGGACAGCAGGTGGTGGTGGAGAACCGGGGTGGCGGCGCCACCAATATCGGTACCGAAGCCGTCGTCCGCTCCGATCCGGATGGCTACACGATCTTGATCACCTCAATGCCGCTTGCGGTGAACCGCTTCCTCTTTCCTGCGCTCAGCTACGATGCCGTCGAGGATCTCGCGCCGGTGTCGCTGATCTGCGAATACCCCAACATCATGGCCGTGCCGGTCACCTCCCCTGCCCGCTCGGTCACCGACTTCATCGCCTATGCCAAGGCCAACAAGGGCAAGGTGACCTTCGCCTCTTCCGGTCATGGCACCTCGGTTCACCTCTCCGGCGAGCTGTTCAAGCGCATGGCCGGGATCGAGATGCTGCACGTGCCCTACCGCGGTGCGGGGCCAGCCCTCAACGATCTGTTGCCCGGACGGGTCGACGTGATGTTCAACAATATCGGCGCGGTGCTGCCGCTCATCCGCGGCGACAAGTTGCGCGGCCTCGCAGTAACCACTGCCAAGCGCACGCCGGCAGCTCCGGAATTGCCCCCGATCGCGGAAGCCGGCGTCCCCGGCTTCGACGTCTCCTCCTGGTATGCTTTTTTTGCCCCAGCGAAGACCGCCCCCGAAGTCGTGCGAAAGCTGCACGCCGACACCGTGGCGGCGTTGAGCGATCCAGTGACCAGGGAGCGGCTCGAGCAACTCGGAGTCGTGGTGGTTGGCTCGACACCGGCAGAGCTCGCGACATTTCTCAAGGCCGAAATGGACAAGTGGGCACCCGTCATCAAAGAAGCGGGGATCAGCATTCGCGAATGAGCGGATGGGAGGAAATATTCGGGCCGAAACTCGCAGGCAGCGTCCGGAACCGGCGGGGAAAGGCACCACGCGTGTCGGATCCGACGAAGGCAGAGCGAACAAGCGTGTGACCGATGACGCAATCAAGGGAGTAGCACCGTGGACCATAGACCAAAGTTCGCGGCGGCGATCGCAGCCGCAGTGACCT
>DASSJW010000383.1:0-2100 GCA_035690995.1 Xanthobacteraceae bacterium | reverse complement strand
CAGCGCACCGACCGCAACGCCGGCGACATCCCGCCGGCTCCATCCCAGCGCCAGGATGAGAGGTGCTCCACGATCCTCGTGGGCGCTTTTTCCGCGCCCTGCGCGTGCGGTGGAATTGCGCACCTTCTTCACCACGATCTCGTCCCATCGGCCATGCCGCCGGACACGCCGGTGGCCTTGAGCAGAACCGCCGAGGTGTCGTCTAGGCAGATCGGCGCGCAAGCCGAGCGACCGCGCTCTTGCATGCCTCGACCCCGCTGCGACAGCGCCGAGCGGCGGCCCCCCGTGTCGATGCAATCTCGGAGGCGAGCGAACAGGTCCACGTTTATGTGCATGCCCGATTGTCTGGGACGCGCTCCCTTTATTTGCTGGCGCAATGGTGTCAGAGGCCGCTTAAGCGAACGCTAAAACAAGAACCGGGTAGGGACGAGTGGCGCCGCTTACGCGCCCCTTCGCTGGTTTCCCGCCCGTGTATTCGCGTAAAATGGTGAATGGTCGGTTGCCGAAACCGCGATCCCGGTCGGGCCCAGCCGGCGCATGGGCCGACAGGAGCACGCATATTGTGCCCGTGATTGGCCGCGCTGAGGAGGTCGCTCGGATTTGAATTAAATGCCGATTGTTCGAATTTTCCAAAACAACGCGGCTCATTCGCATCGAATACGGGCAAAAGACGCGCGATAACTCCAACCGAGGCTTCAAGCCTTGGGGCTAGGGTCGGCTGCAATGCGACGAACAACGAGCAGGGGCAGAGGCAGGTCATGCGATTTCTCTTGCGGATGGCATTTTGGCTCACGATCATTCTGGCACTGCTGCCGAGTGGCGGATCACAGCCCACACCGAACGTCAATGTGAGCGCCCTTGAGGCGATGTCGGCGGCGAAGGCCACGGTCACCGATATGGGCTCCTTCTGCGGACGGCAGCCCGACGCCTGCAGCGTCGGGTCACAGGCGGCCGTCGCCATCGGACATCGGGCGCAGGCGGGTGCGAAGATGGTCTACGACTATCTCAACGGGCATTTCGGCTCCCAGGACGCCGGAACCGCGACAAATGCCGGGACCAGCAATGGTCCGCCCATTCCCACGCCGCGACCATCGCAGCATACGCTCTCGCCGGCTGATTTGGCACCAGGGTGGCGCGGTCCGCAAATCCGCAAGGAGGCGCGCGGCGATCGTCAGACCTGACGGAGGAGGAGTCGGGATCGCCAGAGGTTCCGCGCTCCCGAGTGAACCGATCGGCGTCCACCGACCCGCGTTTGCGGGCGGGTTATTCTTTTTTGACAACGGTCGCGGACCGTGTCATCGCGCCTATATATCGGCTAAGGCACCATCATGAGCGCGATCTCGCCCGACACCATGACGACTCTCGACGAGATCATCGATAACTTCGCGCTGCTCGAGGAGTGGGACGACCGCTACCGCTACGTTATCGAGCTCGGCCGCGGTTTGAGCCCCTTGTCCGAACAGGACCGCACCGACAGGAACAAGGTGCAGGGCTGCGCGAGCCAGGTCTGGCTTGCGACCACCGTGCGCCCCGATGGCCCGCATGGACCGGCCCTCACCTTCCGCGGCGACAGCGATGCTCATATCGTGCGCGGGCTGATCGCAATCTTGTTCGCAATGTTTTCCGGCAAGCCCGCTCAGGACATTCTTTCCGCCGACGCGATCGCGCTGTTCGAACGCCTCGGCCTGCGCGAGCACCTGACGCCGCAGCGCTCGAATGGATTCCGCTCCATGGTCGAGCGCATTCGCGCGGACGCCCGCGCGGCGCTGGCCGCCGCCGCGTAAGCGCCGCGCACGCCAGCCTTTCGGATTTCGCGTCCACAAGTTTTGTCGTGCAAACCGGCTCGCGTCGTCCGTCGCCCCGAACACTTCGCTTGCGGAATCCGATGAGCGGATACGGAAAGGAGCGGTCGAACTCGGCTACTTGCGCCGGCGCCGTTGCTGGCCGAGCCCCATTTGCTTGGCGAGATGCGAACGTGCGGCCGCATAATTGGGCGCCACCATGGGATAATCCGGCGGCAATCCCCATTTTTCGCGGTACTGCTCCGGCGTCATGTTGTACTGCGTGCGCAGGTGACGTTTCAGCGACTTGAATTTTTTT
>DASSJW010000382.1:0-2621 GCA_035690995.1 Xanthobacteraceae bacterium | reverse complement strand
TGGCGTCGGTGAGATGCATGCCCCCTCCTTGTCCGACAGGTGTCCGACGCGTTGACGGTGCGTCCTGTCAGACTATATGGCGGCGCTGTCTTGGTTTGTCTAGGGGAAACCCTGGTATTTCCGGTGCTTATGGCGGGTAGTTGAGAGAAACCTTATCCATTCAAGGACTTGGAAAGTGGTCGCGGATGAAACTCTTAATCAGCGGGTCCTAGGTTCGAGCCCTAGTGCGCCCACCAATCTTCTCAAACATGAGCGCGAGAGCGAGAGCGGGGGCGGGCGGTAAAACACGCGCAAGGTGTCCTACGTCCCAGGAAGCGCCGGTGCTCGCGGTGCCGGGAACCCTACAGCCAGCCCATGGTCTCGAAAACCAGCCAGACCAAGAACACCACCTGACCGAGCGCCAACGCCCAGAAGATCGGCGCGGGAATCTGGCTGATGCTGCGGTCGGACTTGCCGCTGGTTCCCGCATCTAAGCGGCTGCCGCCCAGCGCCGCATCCGAGCGCAGGCGCCTGATCTCGGCCATGGCCTCGAGCAGTGCAACGGAGGTCTTGGCGTGCATCTCGATGGCGCGGGCCGCGCCGGGGGTCGCGTCCTGGCTCTCGAGCTTTGCCACCTGCTCGTCGTGCCATTTGCACAGCTCTTCGATCGCCCTGTCGTCCATGTCGCGACCCCTTTTTCCGCCGGGCTCCATGCCACTGCGCAGTCGTTTCCGCCGTCGGCACGCTGGGCATGGGCGCCGTGGAGCGGATGACCGTGCACTGTTTTGGGGCGAGTGCCCGGTGACAGCGCAGATGTCAACAACGAGCGGCCGGCTGCCGCCGGTGAAAACGCCGGCTGCCCGGGAAGCGGGCGCGGCACGATGCAAAGCAGAGCATAGAGGGGAGTTTCCTTTGGCGCGTCTGCTCCATATGCTGCGCGGGCCGGAATGGATCCATCTCTGAGAGGAAATGATGGGCGCAAAAGGAGTTGTCCTTTCCGCAATGATGGCCATGGGACTTGCCCTGGCCGGCAGTCATCTCGCCCACGCGCAATCCTACCCCGACCGGCTGATCAAGATTGTCGTCCCATTTCCTCCGGGAGGCCCGTCCGACGTGGCCGCGCGCCTCGTGACCCAGCCGCTGGCGTCCAAGTTGGGTCAGAGCGTCATCGTCGAGAATCTGCCGGGGGCCGGGGGACGGACCGGCGCCAAGGCCGTGGCGCAGGCAAGCCCGGATGGCTACACGCTGCTGTTGGGCGGCACCAATCCCAACGCCATCGCGCAGTCGCTGTACCGGAATCTCAATTTCGAGGCCCTCAAGGACTTTGCCCCGGTGGCGCTGATCGGCCTCGACTCGAACGCGCTGGTGGTGAACCCATCGGTGCCGGCGAAAACGCTGCAGGAACTCGTCCAATATGCCAAGGCGAATCCGGGCAAGCTCACGTCCGGTTCCACCGTTGGCATCGGTCCGCATATCTGCCTGGAGCTTTTCCGCGCCAGAACCGGCACCAACATTGTTTTCGTTCCGTATAAGGGCGCCGCGCCGGCGATCGCTGATCTGCTGGGCGGTCAGATCCAGATCGGCATGACCTCCAAAGCGGTTCTCCTTCCGCTCATCCGCGAAGGCCGGCTGCGCGCGCTGGCCGTGACCAGCGAGGTGCGATGGCCCGAGCTTCCCGATGTCCCCACCATGGGCGAGAGCGGGTTCGACCGCTTCCCCGCGTATCTGCGCAGCGGATTGCTCGCCCCGGCGCGCACCCCGGAAGCCGTGATCGACAAACTCAACGCTGCGGTCAACGAAGGGCTGCGGTCGCCTGACATGCAGGCCAGCATCGCCAAGCTCGGCCTGGAGACCCAGGGCCTGACGGCGCGGGAATTCGCCGCCAAGCTCGACGAGGAAGCGCGTAATTGGGAGGCCGCCGTCAACGAGTCCGGGGTAAAGCTCGATTAAGCGCGGGCGGCGGACTTCAGCCGCTCAAGCTCGCTTTTGAGCTCGTTGCGTTCCCGGCTGAGCCCATCGATTTCGCGATAGGCCTGGTCGCGTTGTTCCAGATACGTGTTGCGTTCCGCCAGCGCTCTGGCCAGGACCGTGGAGGACCCGCTCACCTGCGCGTGGAGCTCGTCAAGGTCCTGCACGGCCTGATCGCGCTCGCGCAGATGCGCATCGCGCTGGCGCAGGAACTCGTTGCGTTCGCCGAGCGCAATGTCGCGTTGCGTAAGATAGGCGTCGCGTTCGGCCAAGGCGGCAGTGAGTGCGGCCTGTGTCTGCTCGAGCTTGCGACGCACGCTGCCGAACATGGCGGCCCCCTGTTGGACGACGGTTGTCGAACGATCAATTTACACGTCTTCGGCGTTCCCGCCAACGTCGGGACGCGGCTGACGGGCCCGTCAACCGTCGACAGCCGACAGTCATGACTTCGGGGGTGCTCGGAGGAGGCGGCCGAGCGTGTCGCGCTCAGGACGCTCCGCGTTTGAGGCGATCGAGGACGGCACGTCCCGCCGCCAACGCCTCTTCGGGCGTGAAGAAGTACTCGGCAGTGGTCATGCCCCAATGGCGATCATCGCTACGGCTGATGACGTACGTATAGGTTCCGATCGGTTTGGTGCGGGGCTGCACCGAAACCCGAAATTTATTGGAGCGGT
>DASSJW010000381.1:0-4868 GCA_035690995.1 Xanthobacteraceae bacterium | reverse complement strand
CGGCACCAGCACGGACCGCGCGCCGGCGCTGATCCAGGCGCGTGGGCTGTCAAAGACCTATGTCACCGGCTCGGGCGAGGTGACAGCGCTTAAGGGCCTCGACTTCGAGATTTACGACGGCGAGTTCGTTTCGGTCGTCGGTCAAAGCGGTTGCGGAAAGTCAACCTTGCTCAAGGTGCTGGCCGGGCTCCTGCCCTACACCGCTGGATCGGTCGAGCTGAATGGCAAGCCGCTGCGCGGGCCGACGCCACAAGCCGCCGTGGTGTTTCAAGCGCCGGTGTTGCTCCCGTGGCGCACCGTGCTCGACAACGTGCTGCTGCCGATCGAATTCCGCAAGTGGCCGATGGCGAACTACCGCCAGAGCGCCGCCGATCTTCTCGCCATGGTCGGCTTGAGCGAGTTCGCGCAGCGTTATCCGTTCGAGCTCTCGGGCGGCATGCAGCAGCGCACCGCGATCGTTCGGGCGCTCGTTCAGGACCCGCGTCTCCTGCTGATGGACGAGCCTTTCGGCGCACTCGACGCCATGACGCGCGAGCAGATGAACCTCGAATTGCTGCGGATCTGGAGCAAGAGCGACAAGACGGTGATCTTCATCACCCACTCGATCGCCGAGGCGATCTTCCTCTCCGACCGGGTGATCGCAATGACCGCCCGCCCCGGCACCATTGCCGACGTCATCACCATCAACCTGCCACGGCCGCGCGAGCTTTCCGTCATCAACACCGATCGCTTCGGCCGCTACGCCGCGAAGCTGCGCTCGCTGCTCGACGCCAAGGAAGGGATGTTCTGATGGCAGTGCAGGCCGTGGACACGCCCTCGCCCGCGATGCCACGCGATGCGCGGTCAAATCTTGAACGACCGGGCGTATTGCGGCGCTATCCGCAATTCACCATTTCGCCGGCGATCCTGGTGGCGTTGATCGCTGCTTGGTGGCTCGCGACCGACGTAGCCGGCGTGCCCGCCTATGTCATGCCACCGCCAGAACAGGTGCTGCACGCCCTGATCGGCGGATTGAGCCGCGCGCCCTGGGACAGGGCGGGCTACTGGTACCATGCCGGCATCACGGTCTGGGAAGCCTTGCTCGGCTTTGCCATCGGCTCGGCGCTCGGCGCTCTCCTCGGTCTCGTGCTCTCGCATTGGCCGCTCCTCGGCAAGAGCTGGTATCCCTACATTGTCGGCTTCCAATCGCTGCCGAAAGTCGCGCTCGCGCCGCTGATGGTGGTGTGGTTCGGCTTCGGCCTCGAGGGCAAGGTGTTCATCACAGCGATCATCACGTTCTTCCCAGTGCTGGTGAACATGATGGCAGGCTACCAGGCGGTCGAGCCGGAGCGTATCGAGCTGGCGCGCTCCTGCAACGCCAGTGAGCTGCACCTCCTCACGAAAATCGTCATCCCGAGCTGCCTGCCATTCCTGTTCGCCGGGCTCGGCGTCGCTTCTGTGCTATCGATCCTCGGTGCCGTGGTCGGCGAGTTCGTCGGCGCCAGTGCTGGCCTCGGAATGCTCTTGATGCAGTACAACCAAGCGATGGAGATCTCGCCGATGTTTGCGGTCATCTTGCTGTTGGCCGTGATTGGTTTTCTAATGAATTACGCGGTGACCCTGATCGAGCGCCGTTATTGCTTCTGGGCGCAGCGGTCGAACGCAACGAGGCGACCATGATGGAGATCGACCCAAACCGCAGAGGCCATGCCATGCTCAACCGACTCTGTCGTGCCACGCTCGCGCTGACGCTCGCCACCGGCATGTCTTGCTGCCTGGTCGCAGCCGTCCCCGCGCAATCGCTCAAGAAGATGACACTGGTGCAGATGCACCCAAACATGGGCATCGGCGAAGAGGTGTTTCTTTATGCCGTACCCAAGCGCCTTGGCTACTTCGCGGCGGAAGGGCTCGATGTCGACATCCAAAACTCCCAGACCGGCATGATCTCGGCGCAAGTTTTGCAGTCAAACAACGCCCAGGTCGGCACCACCGCAGCCGCGGCGATCATGACGGTGCGCGAGCAGAATGGCGACTTGGTTTCGTTCTTCAATCTCAAGCGCAACGCCGGGACCTTCCTGGTCGTCCTGAAGGACTCGCCTATCCAGAAGCTCGAAGACCTCAAAGGTAAAAACGTTGGCGCGCCCTCGTTTGGCGCCGGTGGCGGACTAGCCTTGAAGCAGAACTTGAGCGAAATCGGCATCACGCCCGATCAGTACACCGGCATTGCGACCGGCGCCGGGCCTTCGGCGATCGCGGCCCTGCGCAGCGGCCAGATCGATGCCCTGGTGATGTGGGATGCAATGCTCGGCGCAACCGAGAACACAGGACTGGCGGTGCGCCCGGTCAACATTCCGCTTGAGGATCGCATGGTCGGGACAACGCTCGCGACAAGGAAGACGTTCGCCAACTCGAATCCCAAGGAAGTTGCGGGCTACTGCCGCGCGATGACCAAGGGCCTCGTCTTTACGATGACCAATACGCCCGCCGCCATCCGCATCTTCTGGGAGGAGTTCCCGACCACGAAACCTACGAGCTTGGACGATGCCACCTCGCTCAAGAATGGCGTGCACATCATGCGTCGCTTCCTTGAAAAGGCGCTTCAAGAGCAGCCCGAGGGCGCGCGTCTTGGCGAATTCATCAAGCCGAATTGGCAAAATACGCACGCCGCCTTTGTCAAGCTGGGCACTCTGAAAGGCAGCGAGGCCGCGACCGACTCCTACACGGAACAGTTCCTGGCGGCCTGCAACGACTTCGACCGCGCCGCAGTGGTGGCACAGGCGAAGAGCATGAATCAGTGATCGCATCACTGACCGGAATGGCATCGACCATCCGCTCCACCGACTTGTTACGTAACGCCATGTGTCTGGTTGGAACACCCTACCTCCCCCCACAGGGAGGGAGCAGACCGAGTCTGCCGCCCGCCCTGAGCCCATCTCGACGCGATATGCTCTCGTCGTCGTAGGGAGACCGCCATGCAAGCATACGGACTCATCCGTCTTGCCGCTCTCGCCGCCGTCCTGATGGCGGCTCCCGCCCAGGCCCAGCCGAGCGCCGCCGCGGAGAACGTGGTGCTGGCGGTGCCCAATGTCGCGCTCACCTTCGCGCCCGGCTATCTGGCGGAAGATCTGGGCCTGTTCGCCAAGCATGGACTGAACGTCAAGAGCGTGGTGATCACCGGCATTGGCTCGGCCAACGCGGTGATTTCGGGCAGCGCGGATTTCGCGCAGATCTCGGGCGCGACGCTCACGCGCGCCGCCGCGCGCGGGCAACGCCTGCTCGGCATCGTCAGCACGCTCAACCGGCCGACCATCCAGATCGTCCTGCGCAAGGAGACCGCGGCGGCGGCCGGCTTCGATCCCAAGGCGACGCTCGAGCGGCGCGCGCAGGTCTTGCGCTCCCGCACCATCGCGGTCGATTCCATCAATTCCGTCATCCACGCCTACGTGCTGCTGCTGGCGCGGCGCGCCGGATACAATCCCGACGATATCCGCATCGCCCCGATGGCGCCGAACAGCGCGATCGCCGCGTTCCAGACGCGCCAGGTCGACGGCTTTGCCATGTCGATGCCGTGGCCGCTGCAAGCCGTGCTCGACGGCAGCGCCGTCGTGATCGCCAGCGGCTCCGACGGCGACCCTGCCGACATGTATCCTTTCGGCCATAATGTTTTCGTGACCAAGCCGGAAACATGCGAGCGCCGCAAGTCGGCGTGCATCAAGCTCGGCAAGGCCATGGTGGAAGCGATCGACGCCATGCTCGACCGCCCGGCCGAGGTGCTGCCACTGCTCAAGAAGCGCTTCGAGGCGTTCGACGAGAAGCTCATCGCCGCCGGCCTGGCGGAAATCCGCAAGGGCACGCCGCGCCCGCCGGTCGTGACCAAGGCCGATCTGGAAAATGCCGAGCTCTACAATATCGGCGCCGGCCTGTTGAAGCCGGAGGAGAAGCTCAAGTCGTATGACGGGCTCTACACGGACGAATATGCGAAGTGAGCTGAACGGGCGGGTAGTGGCGTAGGGTGGGCAAAGGCGCACGCATCGCAAGATTGGCGGCTCTGCATGAGCTTCATCGCGTGCGCCGTGCCCACGCGTTAAAGCCAAGCAATCTCAATCATTACGCAGATTGCGCTTGTGTGCGAAAGTCCGCGTGGGCACGGCGCTCCGCGCCTTTGCCCACCCTACATTCACCGTGTCAAACCGTCTCGTCGACGACGCGGCTGCGCAAGGTGCCGATGCCGGAAATCTCGACTTCGAGCACGTCGCCGGGCTTCATCCACAACGGCGGCGTGCGGCGATGGCCGACGCCGTCGGGCGTGCCGGTCGCGATCACGTCGCCGGGCACGAGCGAGGTGAAATCCGAGCAGAAGGCGATGATCTGCGGCACGGAGTAGATCAGGAGGGCGGTGCCTGACTTCTGCACCTGCTGGCCGTTGAGGCGCGTGACGAGCGTCAGGCGCGTCGGGTCGGGGATCTCGTCTGACGTCACGATCCACGGTCCGAGCGGGCCGGTGCCGGGAAAATTCTTCCCCGACGTCACCGAGAATTTCTGGTAGTCGCGCACGCTGACGTCGACGAAGCAGGTGTAGCCGGCGACGTGATCGAGCGCGCGCGCGACCGGGATGTGGCGGCCGCCGCGGCCGATGACGATGGCAAGCTCGCCCTCGAAATCGAACTGTTGCGACACCGACGGGCGGATCATCTCGCCGTCCTGCCCCGTCAGGGTATTGGCGAGGCGGATGAACATGCTCGGCTGCTTGGGCAGCTCGCGGCCGGTCTCGGCGGCATGGGAACGGTAGTTGATGCCGGCGCAGAGAATCTTGTCCGGGTTCGGAATCGCCGGAAGAAATTGCACCTCGGCGAGCTTGTGGTCGGGCGTCGCGCCATCGGCAGCCTTTC
>DASSJW010000380.1:0-7542 GCA_035690995.1 Xanthobacteraceae bacterium | reverse complement strand
CGCGATGGCAGGCGAAATCCTCCGTGCGGAGGAAGGATCCGCGTGCGGCCACCGTCGCCACCATATCCCGGGCGAGCGGACCCTCATAGAAGACGCGAGGGCCCTCTGCCGCGATCGCCTTGAGTGACTGCGCCAGCGCCGGCAACGTTACAACGTCGCCTTGCTCCGGGGCGTGTCCGGCGAACAGGAAATGGCGCGCGGCGCCGGCATTGGCGCGCAGCTTGCCGACGGCTTGCGCCCAATCCCAGGCGATACGTGCGGCGACCGGAAATCCGCTTTCGCCGTAGTGGATCGCCGGCGCCAGCGCCCGGTCGAGGGAAAAGCGGCCGTGGGCCGTAAGGATCGCAGCCCAGGCATCGACCGCGCCCGGCACCGTTACGGCGTGGATCGAGTCCGGCGCGATCGTGCGCAGGCCCTGCGCCACAACCGCCTCGAGCGAAGCGCGCGCGCCAGCGCGGCCGGACCCGTTGTAGCCCCAGACCGGCTCGCCGGGGACGTGGATCATCGCGAAGCAATCGCCGCCGATCCCGGTCATATGCGGCTCCACCACGCATAGCACCGCCACCGCGGCGACTGCGGCGTCGGCTGCATTGCCGCCGGCGCGCAGCGTCTCGATGGCGACCCGGCTCGCCAGGGGATGCGAGGTGGCGGCCATGCCCTCGCAGGCGATGACCGGCGAGCGGCCCGGTAGCTGGAAATCGCGGCTCATGGCTGTTGTGGCGCTATTACGCTATGCGTGATCGGCACTGTCGCTAGAAGGAGAGACGCGATGACACTGACGCTTGCCCAAGCCCGTACCATCATCGACAAAACGCTCGCGGTCGCCCGCGAAAAGAAGTTCAAGCCGCTCGGCGTGGCGGTCGTCGACAGCCGTGGAGCGTTGCGCGCCTATGCCGAGGAGGACGGCAACCCGATCCTGCGGTCCAAGATCGCATCCGGCAAGGCCTTTGGCGCGGTCGCGTTCGGCACGGGCTCGCGGCGCCTGCATCAGATCGGTGTTGAGCGGCCGCACATGGCGGCTGCACTCATCGAAATGTCCGGCGGCACGCTGGTGCCGGTACCGGGCGGCGTGCTGATGCGCGACAAAGGCGGCGCCCTCGTGGGTGCGGTAGGCGTGTCCGGCGATACCTCCGACAACGACGAAGCGGCGGCGATTGCCGGCATCGAAGCAGCGGGCTTCACGGCGGAGACCGGCGGGTAACCCCCTACATCAGCGGCGGGCTTCGCGCGTGCCCGGCTTCAGGCAGGCGCGCGGTCCCGGTGCTCGAGCACGAGGGTCTTCTCTTGCGCTGGCCGGATCGAGATGCCGGCGATCGCGTCGACGAAGCTGAGCACCGTCAGCAGCAACAGGGTCGGGCTTTCTGCCCGCGGCAACAGCAGAAGCTCGGCCGCCATGGCGATGAACAGGATGAACGAGAGCACGTGGTCCATGATCGACTTCCCGCCCGGCCGCGCCGATTTCACCACCTCGACGTAGAGCAGGAGCATGCCGATGGCGACGATCAGGTCACCGGTGGTCACCGTCATGTGCCGATCGAACACCGGCGGCATCGTGGGCGCCGACATCAGCGGAAGGGTAAAGACCGGATCGGTGAGCGGTATGTTGAGCAGAAAGATTACGATGTTGATGAATGCGAACGGCAGCAGCAGGAGGGGAAACGAGGTCAGGTACATGGCGATGGCTTTCTTCGCGCGGGGCGTTGCCGGCGCGAAGTCTAGCAGCGGATAAAGGGTGAGCAAGGTGCACGCGCGGCTTGCCGCTGCCCGCCGCGCGTCACGGCGCCGTGCAAGGGTTGAACGCTATTCGATCGGAAGCGGACACGCGGCTGCGCGTCCCGCGCGAAGCTCTGCGCGGGCCTGCGACGCGCCCCGGTGGGTAGATCGCTAAATCAGGACCGGTCAGGCTTCTTTCTTCGACTTGAGCACCTGGCGGCCCCGGTACATGCCGGTCTTGAGATCGATGTGGTGCGGCCGGCGCAGTTCACCGGAATCCTTGTCCTCGACGTAGGTCGGCCGGGCAAGCGCATCGGCGGAACGACGCATCCCGCGCCGCGAAGGCGATGTTTTTCGTTTCGGGACGGCCATGGTTTCGCTCCTGATCGCTTCTTGGTCCGGCGCCGCGCGCCCGGGAAAAGCGGGCTTATAGAGGATTGCAAGGGCAAAGGCCAGACCCCGATCCGCCCCCCTCGCTCCCTGCTACGGCTTTGATGCACTTACGGTTTTAGCACAGGTCGCGAGTGTGGCCTGGGCCGCACCGCGGGTCTCATAGATGACGGCGAGCCGGCGTACTGCCGGTCCTGGCTGCTTGGCGCTGCGCCGCCGCGGATTCGGCAGCACCGCCGCGAGCAACGCCGCCTCGCGCGCGCTCAGCGCCCGCGCCGGCTTGTTGAAGGCGTAGCGGGATGCGGCCTCGGCGCCGAATTGTCCATTCGGGCCCCATTCCGCAATGTTGAGATAGATTTCCAGCACCCGCCGTTTCGGCAACACAAGATCGATCCACAGCGCCAGCGGGAACTCCAACGCTTTGCGCACGAAGCTGCGCCCATGCCACAGGAACAGGTTCTTTGCGGTCTGCTGGGTGATGGTGGACACGCCCTTTGCCTCGCTGATCTCCACGTCCTCGAGGCGCTCACGCATTTCGCGCCAGTCGATACCGCGATGGCTGCAGAAGCGCCCATCCTCCGATGCGATCACCGTGACCGGCAATGCCGGCGCCATGCGCTCGAGCGGCACGAAGCTGTGCTCGATGCGCGCGCCGGTCGCCCAGCGCCAGAGCATCAGGGTCGAGACCGGATTGACCGCACGATAGAGCGGCACGATCAGATAAGGCAGCAGCAGCACGACCAGAACGACAATGACGACGATCCATGCCAAGCGGGAGAGCGGCCGGCGCAAGCGCCGCGGTTGCGTTGCTGGAGGCATTGTTGCAAGCGTAGCGCGGATGGCGCGGCGGCGAAATCCGGATGATCCGTTCGTTCGGGGGCCAGGGAGCGATCTACCGCGACAGAGGTATTCGCCCGCCACCCCGACCGCGGCGGCGAGCGCGCCCGGGGCTCCCCTCGCTCACTAGCAGCACGTGTCGGCCGGCGCGCGGCACGGCGTTGCCCGCCGGCGCACGTTGCGGGATGCCGCCGGCCGCTGGTACACAGGAGCAAATCAAAGACCGACCTGGAGGACATCCGTGGCCAAGGACGCGATCGTCTCGCAGGAGCTCGCGGACAAATTCAAGACCGAAAAGGATTCGCCCTATCTGCGCTTCGTACGCGGCGAGGGGCTCGATATCATCAGCGCGCAATACGTGCCGAACCTGCGCACCGCCGAATTGAAGCCGTGGGCGCGCAAGAGCGGCAAGGGCGTGTTCATCAACCACGAGGCCTCCCGCACGTCCAACGATTGCTACGTCTGCGAGATCGCGCCGGGTCGCAAACTCGAGCCGCAGCACCATCTGTTCGAAGAGATGATCCTCGTGCTGTCCGGCCGCGGATCGACCACCGTGTGGAACAATGCCGGCGCCCGCGCCACCTTCGAATGGAGGGCGGGCGCAATCTTCGCCATTCCGCTCAATTGCTGGTACCAGCATTTCAACGGCTCCGGGCAGGAGCCAGTGCGCTACGTCGCGGTGACCAACGCGCCTTCCGTCATCAACCTCTATGACGATATCGATTTCGTCTTCAATCACCGGCACGATTTCACCAACCGCTTCTCCGGTGAGGCCGACTATTACAGCGCCAAGGGCGAGCAGATCGGTTTCCTGCTGCAGACGAATTTCGTCCCCGACGCGATCAACCTGCCGCTGATCACCGCCAAGGAGCGCGGCGCCGGCGGCGGCCATATCCGCTTCAACATGGCGCGCGGCTCGATCGCCAGCCACATCTCCCAATTCCCAGTCGGCACCTATAAGAAGGCGCATGCCCATGGGCCTGGCGCGCACGTCATCGTGCTCTCGGGCGAGGGCTATTCGCTGATGTGGCCGGAGGGCGAGGAGCCCCGCCGCTACGACTGGCAGGTCGGCACCCTGATCGTTCCACCCAACGCCTGGTTCCATCAGCATTTCAATTCCGGTCCGACGCCCGCGCGCTATCTCGCGTTCAAGCACTGGTCGCCGCGCAATGCGCAGGGCGTACCGATCTCGTGGATTTCGCGGCGGCTCGGCGGCACCCAGGTCGACTACGCCGACGAGCATCCGCTGGTGCGGCGCATGTTCGCCGAGGCGCTGGCCCGGCATGGCACGCCCTCGCGTATGGACGAGGTCTACGCCGCCGAACTCCCCAACCTGCCACCCAAGGCGGCGTGAAACCGCGAAATGCCGTCGTCGAGGGGCGCTTGCCATGGCTAAGCCACCAACGCGAGCGGCGAGCCGCCTGCCCTACGTCCTGCGCATCATGCACGCGCGGCCACGACTGCTGGTCTCGATCGCACTCGGGATCGCCGTGACGTTGACGTTGTCGCTGTTCGATTGGCGACCATCGAGCCGCATCGTGCTGGGCTGGGACGCCGGAGTCGCGCTCTATCTCATCTGCACCTATGCCCTGATGGCGCGCTCGACCATCCAGCACATTCGCGACCATGCCGCGCAGGACGACGAAGGCCGCCTGGCCCTGCTCGTGCTCACGGTGCTTGCTGCGCTCGCAAGCCTCGCCGCGATCGTTGCCGAGCTCGGGATCAGCCGGGGCAGTGAGCGCACCGGGCCACAACTCGC
This sequence comes from Xanthobacteraceae bacterium, assembly GCA_035690995.1. Lineage (GTDB taxonomy): Bacteria > Pseudomonadota > Alphaproteobacteria > Rhizobiales > Xanthobacteraceae > VAZQ01. The sequence goes on along the minus strand of DASSJW010000380.1, from coordinate 2,843 downwards.
GCTGGCGTCGATCACAATCGTTCTGTCATGGACGCTGATCCATACCATCTTCGCGCTCAACTATGCCCACGACTATTACGGCGAACATGGCGCCAAACGCAGCGGGCTCAAGTTCCCCGACGACGATGACCCCGACTACTGGGACTTCGTCTATTTCTCCTTCGTTGTCGGGATGACGTGCCAAGTCTCCGACGTCGCGGTGGCGTCGCAACCGATCCGGCGCACCGTGATCGCCCACGGCGTGGTCTCGTTCTTCTTCAATACCGCGCTGCTCGCGCTCACCGTCAACATCGCGGCGAGCGCCATCTGAATTCACATGCCGCGCCGGGCTGGCGGTTCCAAGGCTCGCCCGCGCATGGGCGTGCGGCAGGTCGGACGGCTCACGCGAGCGGGTGCACTCCGGCACCGGCTCATTGTTAACAACAATGAAATAACAATGACCCGGCGGCCGTGGCCACGCATAAAAGGTCCGCGAAACGCAGGGAAACGCGTCGCCGGGCGCCCAGAACCCATTTGCAGTAACAATGAAAAACAATGCCGGAACAATAAAGCGATGCCGGCGCGCAAGATCCCCCTTCATCGAGACAGCGCTTCCCCGCCGCAATACGTCCGCGTCGGCTAGATCAAGGCCGCAACGGCGTCGTAAAAGCGCATGTCTGGATGATGCTTATGTATAGAAGATTCGGGTTACAGGAGTCAAAATCACGATTTCGGCCCGACCCGACCGCTCGCCACAGAATTTATGTGAATTTTACCTTGCTTTTGCCACGCCGTGGAACCTGTGCCGCCGCGATCGCGTTCTATCGAACGGTAATGGGATGGGCGTGAGCGCACATGGAAAAGATCCTGCTGCTTTGTCTCCTGGTGGGGATCATCGGGGTACTGGCTGAACTCTCAACGGTGGCGCAGCCGCGGCAATAGCCGCGCGCGCCGCCGCCTTGCCCGCGTCCGATCCGGCTGTCCGCACAGAAGATGACGCCGGCTTCGCCTATTCCGCCGCGGTGCGGCCGGCGCCGCCATGGCCGAACCGGCGCTCGATATAGTCGATCACCATCTGCTTGAAGTCGGCGGCAACGGTCGCGCCGCGCAAAGTCACCGCCTTCTTGCCGTCGATGAAGACCGGCGCCGCCGGCTGCTCGCCGGTTCCCGGCAGCGAGATACCGATGTCGGCATGTTTGCTCTCGCCCGGCCCGTTGACGATGCAGCCCATGACCGCAACGTTCAGCGTCTCTACGCCGGGATAACGTCGCTTCCACTCCGGCATCGAGTCGTGGATGAAGCCCTGGATGTCGCGGGCGAGTTCCTGGAACGTGGTCGAGGTGGTGCGCCCGCAGCCCGGACAGGCCGCGACCAGCGGCACGAACACGCGAAATCCCATAGTCTGCAGGATTTCCTGCGCCACCTTTACCTCCAGCGTGCGGTCGCCGCCGGGCTCAGGCGTGAGCGAAATGCGGATGGTGTCGCCGACCCCCTCCTGCAGCAGGACGCTGAGCGCGGCGGCGGAGGCGACGATCCCCTTGGAACCCATGCCCGCCTCGGTCAACCCGAGATGGAGCGCATAGTCCGACCGTCGCGCGAGATCCAAATACACCGCGATCAGATCCTGCACCGCGGAGACCTTGGCCGACAGGATGATGCGGTCGCGCGGCAATCCGATCTCCTCGGCCCGCTCGGCCGACAGCAACGCCGATTGCACCATGGCCTCACGGGTCACCGCGCGGGCTTCGATCGGGTTCGGTGAGCGCGCGTTCTCGTCCATCAGATGGGTCAGCAGCTCCTGATCGAGCGAGCCCCAGTTGGCGCCGATGCGCACCGGCTTGCCGTGCTTGATTGCTGTCTCGACAATGGCGCCGAACTGCCGGTCCTTCTTCTCCTTGAAGCCCACATTGCCGGGGTTGATGCGATACTTATCGAGGGCCTCGGCACAGGCGGGGTGATCGGCCAGGAGCTTGTGGCCGATGTAATGGAAGTCGCCGACGATCGGCACCTCCACGCCCATCTTCAGCAGCCGCTCCTTGATATGTGGAACCGCGGCGGCCGCCTCGTCCCGGTCAACGGTGATGCGCACGATTTCGGAGCCCGCGCGCGCCAGCGCCGCGACCTGCCGCGCCGTTCCTTCGATATCGGCGGTGTCGGTATTGGTCATGGACTGCACGACGACCGGGGCACCGCCGCCGACCAGCACTCCACCGACATCGACGGCCACCGACCGTCGTCGTTCTTGCGGCCCCGCTTCGGTCATCTGTGGGCTCCTTTGCGCTCGAGCGCCTTGCGCTCCGTCGGATCGCCAGGGCGTTCCAGCTTATTGTCGCATTTTCCGGCACCTTCTCGGGCTAAAATGGGCGTGCCATAGCCGGAAAAAAGCTCCAGGGAAGTGCCAGACTGAGCCGCCTGCGTCAACGTGGCCGGTTCACCAGCACGAGGCCGGCCACCACCAGTAGGGCCGCGAACGCGAACGCCGGCGTGAGGGGATCGCCCAGCACCATGTGCCCGGCGGCGATCCCGAATAATGGTGTCAGAAAGGTGAAGACGGAGAGCCGGCTCGCGGAATAGCGCTGGATCAACGCGAACCAGGCGAGGAAGGTGACCGCCACCACCCAGACTGTCTGGTAGAGCAGCGAGCCCAGGGCGACTGTGGAGGGCGGCTCGACCACGCGCTCCCCGAAGACCTGGGCGCACAGCGCCAGCATCGGCGCCGAGACGATCAACTGGTAGAGCAGCATCTTTTCGTATGAGACGCGCACGAGACGCGTGGCCTTGATCAGCAGCGTGGTCGCGGCCCAGGCCGCGCCGGCGAGGACGAGCATCAGGTCGCCGATCAGCTGGTAGCGGTCGCCGCCGGG
>DASSJW010000379.1:0-8588 GCA_035690995.1 Xanthobacteraceae bacterium | reverse complement strand
AGAGAACGGCGCCGATCTCGTGCGCGTGCCGTTCAAGGGCGGCGGCGACGCCGTCAACGGCGTGCTGACGGGCGCGACCCCGATCACGTTCCTCGGCGTCGGCAATCTGATCTCGTACCTGCAGAGCGGCATGATGACCGGTCTCGTGATCGACGGCGCGCAGCGGTCGCCGCTCTTCCCCGACATCCCGACGTTGCGGGAAATCGGCTATCGCGGGCCGCTGACGCGGTCCTATTTCGCGCTCTACGCGCCGATGGGCACCCCGCCCGCCGTCATTGCCAGGATCGCCGCGGAGGTGCGGCAGATCGCAGGCGCGGACACGTTCCGCGAGAAGAACCTGACCGCGCGCGGGCTCGAGCCCGTGTTCAATACGCCCGAGGAATTCGCACAGTTCCTCAAGCAGGATCGGATCGAGGCCCAGCGCGTCGTCAAGGACGCGGGCCTGCTGCCACAATGAGACACAACGGGAGCGAAACAGCATGAAACGTTCGGCCGCACTCGCCGCACTGATCGTCATCGCAGCGGCGGCGACGCCTGCGCGCGCGCAGGACTATCCATCGCGGCCGATCAGGGCCCTGACCACCACCAGCGCGGGCGGGATCAGCGACATCTTCATGCGCGCGCTCGGCGACGAGCTGTACAAACGCTGGGGACAGCCGGTCGTGGTGGAAAACCGTCCGGGCGGCATGCAGAACGTCGGCACGCGCGCCTGCGGCGAGGCGGCGCCCGACGGTTACACCGTGTGCATCATCAATGCCGATCCGCTGGTCTATAACCAGTTCCTGCTCAAGAACATGCCGTTCGATCCGGAGAAGGTGGCGCAGCCGGTCACCAACCTCTATCACCTGATCCAGGTGCTGGTGGTCAATTCGTCGCTGAAGACGAAGACGATCGACGAGCTTATCGCGCTGTCGAAGGCGAAGGCCGGCACGCTGAGCTACGTCACCGCGGCGCCGCCGCTCGCGCTCTACATGGAGAAGCTGAAGCAGCAGAAGGGCGCCGATTGGGTGCGGGTGCCGTTCAAGGGCGGCGGCGAGGCCGTCAACGCGGTGCTGAGCGGGTCGACGCCGATCGCGCTGATCGGCGAGGGCAACGTCATCGGCCAGATCAAGGCCGGAACGATGACGCCGCTGGTCATGGTCAACAACATCAAGTCGCCGAATTTCCCCGACGTGCCGACCATGACCGAGACCGGCTATACCGGCACGCCGTCGCGCAGCTGGTACGGACTGTTCGTGCCGCCCGGAACGCCCAAGCCGATCGTCGACAAGCTCGCCAAGGAAGTCGCGAGCATCGTCAATGATCCCGCCTTCCGCGAGCGCCATCTCACCGCCCGCAGCCTGACGCCGGCGATCAATACGCCGGAACAGTTCGCCGAAGAGATCAAGAAGGATCGCGCGGTCGCCCGGCAGGTGGTCAAGGACGCCGGCCTCGAGCCGCAGTGAGCTGGGGCGTTCCTGCATTCCAGCGGGCGCGATGGGAGGTGCGCAGCCGGGCTGGCCCGGCGCAGCCGCAACCGCGGCGATCCTTGGTCAATGCGCCATCAGAACCGGCAAGGACGCATTGGCAAGGATGTGGCGCGTGGCCCCGCCGAAGATCATCTGCCGCAGCCGGCTCTGGGTGTAGGCGCCCTTGATCAGCAGGTCGGATTGCAGCGCGGCGGCTTGCGCCAGGATGGCCTCGCCGGTGCTGCGGCTGCCGGGCTGGACGGTGATGGGTTGGGACGCAACGCCGTTGCGGTCGAGATAGCGGGCGAGTTCTTCGCCGCTCGGGCCCGGCACGGTCCCTCCCTGCACCGTCAGCACGACGACCTGAGTAGCCTGCTTGAGCAACGGCATTGCGAGTGCCGTCGTCCTCGCCTGTTCGGTGCTGCCATTCCATGCGATCAGGATATTGTCACCGATGCGCTGGGGCGGGGAGGGCGGCGCGATCAGGACCGGACGGCCCGATTCGAACAGGCCGGCTTCGATCGTCGTCATGCTCGGTCGCGACCACCGGCTCGGGCCCGGTCTCCCCAACACGATGGCGTCGAACACCCGGCCGTAGCTCCCGACGAAAGGGTCGCCGTCCGGGGCCGCATCCAGCCAGCCGAATGACAGCGCGCTGTTGCGCTCCGCCCGCGCCACGCCGTGCCCCTCCATGAAGGTCTCGAATGCGCGGCGCGCCTGCTTCGCCATCTCGGCGTCATGGTCCCTGACCTCTTCGATCGGCAGCGGCACCCCCGAATCGAGCGCATAGAGCTCGACCATGGCCGGGAACAGAGCGAACCCCTCCATGTAGCTGTCGAACTTGCGGGCCAGCAGCAGGGCGCTCTGCAAGATCGACGGCAGGAGGGCATGTTGCTCGGTCGGAACAAGGATGCTCTTCATGGCGTGAGCCTCATCTTGTGGGCCGCCTCAAAGCCAAGCTTCGTGTTCACGGCAGTCCACGCGCTCCGGCGGCCGGATGCTACACCGGGGGAGACGACGGACGCAAAAACGGAATACAAATCGAGGATGCCGGAACCAAAGACGCCCGAGCCGCTGTCGGGCCCGCAGCCCGGACGCTGGGTGCTCGGCCATGGCGAGATCCGCACCATCGTGTTCGGTCTCATGCTGGCGATGTTCCTCGCCGCGCTCAATCAGACCATCGTCGCCACCGCCCTGCCGACCATCGGCCGCGATTTTCGCGATTTCGAGCTGCTGCCATGGGTGGTCACGGCCTACCTGCTGAGCTCGACCGTGGTCGCCCCGCTGTACGGAAAGCTCAGCGACATTCACGGGCGCCGCGCCATGATGCTGGCGGCGGTCGGCATCTTCACGGCCGGCTCCGTCGCCTGCGCGGCGGCGCCCGACATGATCCTGCTGATCCTGGGACGCGGCCTGCAGGGGATCGGCGGCGGCGGCATCCTTCCCCTGGCGCAATCCATCCTCGCCGACGCCGTCGCGCCGCGCGAGCGCGGCCGCTACCAGGCCTATATGGGTAGCGTCTGGGTGACCGCCGGGCTCGGCGGCCCGGTCGTCGGCGGCATCCTGGCCGAGCACTTCCACTGGTCGATCATCTTCTGGTTCAACGTTCCACTCGGACTGATCGCGGCCCTGATGGCGTCCAGGAGCCTCAAACGCCTGCCGCGCCACGACCACAAGCACAAGCTCGACCTGCTCGGCGCGGGCCTGATGACGGCCGCGGCCATCCCGCTGCTGCTCGCGCTTACCTGGGGCGGAACGCGTTATCCCTGGCTTTCCGCACCCATTGCCGCGCTGGTCCTGGCCGCAGCCGTGGTGTCGGTCCTGTTCGTCTGGCGCCTGATGCGCGCGTCCGAGCCGTTCCTGCCGTTGCCGGTGCTCGCCAATCCGGTGATGCGCATGGGCACGGTATGCACCTCGTTCTCGCAAGGCGTGGTGATCGGCCTCACCATCTTCCTGCCGCTCTATTACGAGATCGTGCACAAGTTCACCGCGAGCGACTCCGGCCTCGCGCTCATTCCCATTGTCGTGATGTCGACACCGGGATCGATCCTGGCAGGGCGCGCGATGATGTTTCTTCCCCGCTACAAGCGCGTGCCGCTGATCGGCCTCTCGTGTTCGATCGCGGCGCTCTCGATCCTGGTGTGGAATCCGGCAACGCCGCCGATCTGGGTCGCGGTCATCCTCAGCGTCGTCGCATTCGGCATCGGCACGACCTATCCGGTCGGCACGGTCTCGATCCAGAACGCAGTGTCGCGCTATCAGGTCGGAGCCGCGATGGGAGCGATGAACTTCTTTCGCGGACTGACCGCGGCGTTCATCGTGGCGGTGATGGGCGCCATCCTGCTGGCGACGCTCGGCGTGGTGCCGGAACGCGGAGGACACGTCACGGTCATGAGCGCAACGGCGGCAAACGCGCTCGGCATCGACCTCGCGCACGTGTTCCGGGGTGTGTTCGGGCTCGGCGTCGTCTGCCTGATCATAAGCCTGATCGCGCTCATCCGCATGGAAGAACGACCGTTGCGCGGCCGCAGCGAGGAAATCCCTCCGCCGGCATAGTGCGGCGGGGACCGGCGCCGGGAGGCGTCGCCCCAGGGCGCGGACGCTTGCGTTTTTTCTAGCCTTGTTCGTGGGCCGATATCGTGAACTGAAAGGTCATCCCGGGGCCGATATTGCGCGAGGCCCAGACCTGTCCGCCGTGAGTTTCGATGATCGAGCGGCAGATGGACAATCCCATGCCCAGGCCATCCGGCTTCGTCGTGTAGAACGCGTTGAAGAGCCGGTCCGCCTTCCCCGGCTCTATTCCGACGCCGACGTCCTCCACCGCCACGAGCACATGGTCGGGCTCGTGCCGTTGCGTGCGCAGGAACAGCACGCGCTCGCGATCGGTGACCGTCGCCATCGCCTGGATGGCGTTGATGACAAGATTGATGATCACCTGCTGCAGCTGGATCCGATCGCCACGCACCATGGGCAGCCGTGACCCAGGCTGCAGCCGCATGGTCACTCCATGGCGCAGCGCCTCGCGCTGGACCAGCGTGACCACCTCATCGATGACGCCGTTGAGGTCCAACCGGACCATCTCCGGTTCGGCCTTGCGGGAGAACTCGCGGATCCCCCGGATCACCCCGCTCGCACGATGGGCCTCGCTGACGATGTGCCTTATGGCGTCGAGCGCCTCGTCTATCTCCGGTGTCCCCCGATCCAGCCATCGCAGGCTGGCCTCCCCGTTGGTGACGATGGCCGCGAGCGGCTGGTTCACCTCATGTGCGATCGACGCGCTCATCTCTCCGAGGGTCGTCACCCGGGTGACGTGCGCGAGCTCGGCCTGCGCGCTGTGCAGCGCCTCCTGCGCCTGTCTGGTTGCGGTGACATCCATCAGTGCGCCGACAATTTCCTCCTCGCCCGACTCGTATTTCAGGCGATGCGCGCGAACGTGAAGGTGCTTGACGTCTCCGCTCGACATCAACAGACGGTGTTCGTGGTCGTAATCCAGTTCGCCTTGCGCCGCGCGCTCGATTTCGCGCCGCACGAACTCGCGGTCGTTGGGATGAACGCACTGAAGGATGACGTCGATCGTCGGTTTGACCGCGCGATCGACCCCCAATATCCGATAGGTTTCGTCCGACCAGAAGATGTCGCCGCTCGCGATCTTCCAGCCGAAACTGCCGGTGACGCTCAGCCGCTGCGCCTCGGCCAAATAAGCCTCGCTCCGCCGCAGCGCGCTTTCGGCCCGCTTTTGATCCTCAATGTCATGGCCGACCCCATACCACTTGATCACGGTCCCGCTCTCGTCGCGCAACGGCACGCGGCGGACCCAGAATCGTCGATATTCTCCATCGGCTCGCCGCAGGCGCTGTTCCATCTCGAACGGTTCGCCTGTCGGCAAGTGCGTGCGCCAAGCGCGCTCGACCAGCGCGAGGTCGTCGGGATGGATCGCAACCCCCCAGCGCTGGCCGGTCAAGCTGTCCTGGGACAGGCCGGTGTAGTCGCGCCAGGTCCGATTGACGAAATCGAGGGAACCGTCGCGCCGGTAGCGGGCGGCCAACGCCGGGATGGTGTCGATGGTCAATTGCAGCTCGCGCTCGGCTTGACGAATGGTCTGCTCGGCCCGCCTTCGTTCGGTATTCTCGACTTGCAGCGATGCGTTGAGTCTTTCGAGCTCGCGGACCGCCGTCTGCAGGTCGTCGCGCGTGCGCTCGAGCGAGTTTGCGGTGCGCCTTTGCACCGCGTTCAACGCCACCACAAACAGAGCCGTGATCGCGAACAGGAGCAGGCGCGGCAGGTCCTTGAACGCCACCGCGACCGAATACATCGGCGGCAAGAAATAATAAGCGAAGGCGAAAATGGACAGCGCGGTCGCGAGCAAGCCCGGGCCGACGCCACCGAACCACGACGCGAACATGATCGCGCAAAGAAACAGCGACACGAACGGAGCGGTGTCGAGGAACCTGTCCAGCAGCAGCCCGCCGACCACCGCCGCGACCACCGACAGGCCCACCATTGCGTAGCGCAGACTGGCGGACGGGCTGGACCACCAGGAGGGCGGACTGGTCTTCGACATTTCCCGCCTCCACCAGGAACGATCCCGTCGCCGCATCGGCGGCAGCGGAGCTCGGCATCCGCGCGCCAAGGTTCGGCACGCGATGTCCGGCACGCGATGAGGTTGCGGTGCCGATGCTACCGGCCCGCTTCGCGGCGCGATGAGGTCGCAACTTTACCGGTTGCACGCCGTGCAATGAAGCGGCTTCAGCCATTGCTGCTCCTCGGTCGGCGCGGGGCTCCGCCGTCGCCATTCGCCATCAAGGTCGCCGCGGAGCAGGCGGGATCGCACGGGAGCTTCGCTCTATTTCAGAGCCGCGGTTGGCGGACGCTAAAACCTAGGTATGAGCGGCGCAAACCAACAGAGCGTGCGTCTCAACCTGCGTAGAATGGACCGGTTGCCGCCGGTGATTATGTTGCTCCTTGTGGCTGGGCAGCTCGCGGCACGCGCGAGCGCCTGAAACCGGACACACGGGAGAGTGCCATGACAAGATCAATGCAGGCTTCATTGACCGCCATCGGCCGTGAGCTGCACGCCGGCTACGTGCCCAGCTTGGCGACGCCGCTGCCAGCCGATCTCAAAGATCTCGTCGCCAGGCTCGTTGCGCTCGAAATCAACAAGCGAGGAACGAGCAAGCGGGCGATTGCGGTCGTGCAGTCGGTTCCCGCGCCGCCGGCACCGAAGCCGTAACTGACGGTTCATCGCGCCACAGGGCAGATGGGGCAATCGTCATGACCCGCGCCGCCGTTTTGCTTTTCCGACCCGCTGCCGGCGTCGCATTCTCCGTTGCTGTTCCGCGGGCGGTGGCCGGGATTTGGCACGGATGCACCCAGGGGATGCACGATCGCTATCGGCCCGAACTGCACTATATGCGCGGTCCCGGTCCGAAATGGCGTGCAAAGCACGCCCAGGTCGATGCGGTCCGATCGACAGGCCGTCAGCCGTAACGGCGCATCCACGCCACAGGCGTGCGGGGACGACGGCAACTGTCCCGCAGTGAGCCCGACGGCTACGGCCTCTCCTTCACCACCGGCAGCATGAGGCACGATGGATGGGCGCCGTGGTGGTGGATGGTGTCGGTGCCGATCGCAGTGGGCGGATAGGGGTGGGTAAAAACCGCGTCGGTCAGCGGCGAGTCGCCGTTGGCGATCTCCAGTCGGATGCGATGGCCGCGCTTGAACACATATGCGGTTGGCAGCATCTCGATGTCGAACCGGTAGATTTCTCCAGGCGTGAGGGGCTGCGGATTGGTGTGGGTGTAGAACGGACGCAGCTCGGTCGTACGGCGCTCGTCCTTCTCGCGGTGCGAGGCTTGCAGCCAGCCCTTGGAGACATTGGTTGCCATCGGCTGCGCGCCCCTGGCGCGCGCGGCGTCATCGAGCGGCGCCTGGTCGGCAAGCTTGACGATGAAGCGGGTGTCGACCTGGTCCGATGACGCGTGGAGCTCGAACACGATCGGCCCGGTGACCTCGACATCCGATGCGAGCGGCGCCGATGTGAAGGTGAGCACCCGCCGCACCGGGTCCGGTCGTCCGCCCGGTCCGTTCGCCACCACGCCGTTGGTCCACTCCCAGTCCGGGTAGGCATAGGCGGTGGCCGCCTCGTCGGCCGCCGGCGGCTCGGTCGACAGCCCGCCGTCGTTGAGCGAGGTCACGCTGCCCGAAGGCCCCCGGCGCAGGAAATAACGAACATAGCTCGCGCGCGCGAGCGGCCATTGCGGCTCTTGGCGCCAGACATCGGCGCCACGGATGAACAGGCGCACCGGCGCGCCGTCCATGAAACCGTTGTCGACGCCCTTGAGGTGCTGGTCGTAGAACGGCAGCAGCTCCTTGCGATGGAATTCGACCTGGTCGAACTGGTGGTGCGCCTCGTGCACGTTCTTGGCGCCGGTGACGACGAGCTTCTTGGGCGCCTTCACCTCCTCGAAGCCGAGGATGTTGCCGCGCAGGTGCAGGCCCATCTTGCCCCAGTGGCCGATCGACAGCACCGGCACTTTGATCTCCCCGAGGCGCTCGAAGGCCGAGCGCTCGCGCCACCAGTCGTCGTTGAGCGTGTGCTCGGTGATGGCGCCGACGAGATCGAAGCGCATCGGCGGCCGCCCGGCGGCGCCGGCGGGACGATGCTGGTTGTCGGCGCGCAGATTGGCGTACCAGGACGAACGGTAGCTGCAGAAAATTCCGCCGTGATAATTGGAGCAGCGGTACTGGTCGACGAGCCCGTCGTAAGGCGCGATGCAGGCGAGGCCGTCCGGGTTGCGCGTCGCCATCAGCCATTGCGCCATGGCGTAATAGGACTGGCCGATGCCGCCGACGCGGCCGTTGCACCAGGGTTGCCGCGCGATCCAGGCGATCAGCTCGACATAGTCCTCCTGCTCGGTGGCATCCATGAATCCGAATTCGCCTTCCGAGCGGCCGGAGCCGCGCACGTCGGCGTGCACATAGGCGTAACCCTGCGCCACATACCATTCGATCGGACCGGTCTCGCGCCAGAGAAACAGCGGAAACGCCGGCACGGTGTCGAACTCGTGCTGGTAGGGCGAGGCCGCGAACAGCGCCGGCACCCGCCCTTCGGCCTGCGGCCGGTAGACGCAGAGCGAGATG
>DASSJW010000378.1:0-12935 GCA_035690995.1 Xanthobacteraceae bacterium | reverse complement strand
CGTTGACCTCGATGGCGCACCAGGTGTCCTCGCCGACACAGGGAAAGACACCGCGCGGCGCTGCGCCCGGGCGGCGGTTTCCATTCGCCTCCGGCAGCGCGCCGGTGGCGGCGCAAGCGAGAACGGAGGGGCCGAGCATGTTCACCGTCGACTCGATTTGCGCGAGCTCGATCTGCTGCCCCTCCCCAGTGCGCGCGCGATGAAAGGCCGCGGCCAGAACCGCGACCAGCGCATGACCGGGATTGGGAACGTGGTCGGGATAATGGGTTCCGGTGCCCAGCGGCGGGCGGCCTGGACGCCCCGCCATCGACACCAGCCCGCAAAGCGCGGCGATGGTGGAGCCGAATCCGATATAGTCGCGGTGCGGACCGCTCGTCCCCTGCATCGGCATTGCGAGATAGATCACCGACGGATTCACCGCCGCGACTTCGCCATAGCCCAGGCCCCATTTCTCCATGACGCCGGGACGAAAGTTATTGCTGACAATGGAGCATCGGCTCGCGAGCGTCAGCGCAATCTCCCGCGCCCGCGGGTTCGACATGTTGAGCGCGATGCTCTTCTTGCTGGTGTTGCGCGACGCGAAATAGCCGGAGCCCTCGAGCGGCCTTGCTCCCGGCTGATGCGGGCCTGAGAGCCGAAGATTGTCGGGATGGGTCCGCGATTCCACCTTGATCACCTCGGCGCCCAGATCGGCCAGGATGCGGGTGACGAACGCGCCGGCGCCGATCCAGCAAAAATCCAGCACTCTCAGACCCGAAAGCTGCATCGCGTTTTCTCAAGCCTTCGCCGCGCCGGCGGCGAGGTGGAGCTCCCCCTGCAGCAGCTCGCGATTGTGCTCGCCGAGTCGCGGCGCTGGAGCGCGTGGCCGCGCAGGCGTGCGGCTGAGTCGATAGGGCGGTCCGGGAAAAGCGATATCCTTGCCGGATATGCGTTCGAGCTGCGGCCGGAAATACGAATTCGCCGCAAGCTGGGGGTCCTGCAGGACGTCGGCGATGGTGTTCACCGGCGCAATCGCGATCTGGCGGGTCTGACCTTCGCGATAGAGCTCCTGCTTGCCGCGCGTGCGGCAGAACGCACCGAAGATCTTGGCAAACCGCGCGATCCCCTCCGCCGACTGGCGGTAGTTGAAGTCCTGCCAGTGGGGCTCGAGCAAGGACGCAGCGCCCGGCGCCTCGGAAGCCGCGATCCACTGCGTCAAGGCGACGAACGCCTTGGCGGTGCCGAGGCGGCCCGCCACCATGCTGACGTGGCCGTCCTTGCAAGGATAGACACCGGTGCCGGCCTCGCGTGCGCCATCGCCGACGCGGCGGCGCACATGGGCATTGATCGACCACTCCGCCACCGCGTCTTCGAGCGCGAACGCCACGCATTCCTGCCCGGACACATCGATCCAGCAGCCCTCGTTGGTAGAGATGCGCTGGTAGAGCCCGGTCAGCACCGCGATCGCGCCGTAGATGCCTGAAGCCAGCATCGCCTGCTCGCCCTGGACGGCGAGCGGCTCGCTGTCGGCATAGCCGCCGAGCGAGAGGAGCCCGCCGGCCGCGAGCAAGGTCAGATCGGTCGCGCGATATCCGGCATAGGGACCGTCACGGCCGAATGCCGAGATCGACACCAGCACGAGGCCCGGATTGCGTTGGCGGATGCGCTCAACGTCGACGCGTTCCTCTCCAGTCGCGGCGGGCGTCTCGATGATCGCGTCGCTACTCGCCGCCAGTTCCACGAGCAGCTCGCGGCCGGCCGGGGTTGCACGATCGAGCGTGACGCTGCGCTTGCCGGCATCGAGAAAGGCGTGCGCAAAGCTCAACACTTCTCCCATCGGCCCGGGTTGGGAGGGGGCGAGGCTGCGCACCGGCGAGCCTCCCGGCGGCTCCACGCGCACGACGTCGGCCCCGAGATCGGCCAGGAGCCGCCCCGCATAGGCGGCATAATTGGTCGTCAGATCGAGAACGCGGATTCCGGTCAGCGCGGCTGCGGCGGCTGGCGCCTCCGTCATCAATCGGCCCCATCCAATTTGAGCAGGAACGCGTCCCAACGGTTCATCAACCGGTCGTGGCGGCTGTAGCGCTCGAGCGCGGGCGTTCCCTTGACCGCGGCGACGCCATTGAGCAGCGCATTGGCCACGGCCATCGGTGCCACCATCGAGTTCTGCATGCCGGTCCCGGCCGAGGCGGCGAGCAGAACAACGTCACCGAGCTGCCCGACCGCGGATATGGGCGAGTCCGTCACCGCGATGACCTTGGCCTTGTTCTCCTTCGCCCACAGCGCGATGCGGTGCGTCGCGCTGGCGTAACGCGGAAAGGTGAAGGCCAACACGCAATCCTCGGGCTTTATTTCCACCAGCCGAGGCGTCGCGAAGGCGTCATTGGACGCGAGCAGCGAAATCTCGCTGCGGAGACGATCGAGCACCAGCGCGAAATAATGCGCGACCGGAAACGTGGAGAATCCGGCGGCCACGTAGACGCGACGCGCGCGCGAAAGGATATTGACGGCGCGGCCGAACGCGGCGGCATCGAGGCCGGATATGGTGCGGTGCAGATTTTGCCAGTCGTGGCTGAGCGACGCGCCGAAACTCGTGCCTTCCAGATGCCCCGCGACCTGGCCTTCGTTGATGGGATCGCCGGTGCGCGAGAGCTGGCCGCGCACCAGCTCGCGCATGCGCTCCTGCAAATCGGGGAAGCCGTTGAGGCCGAGGCGATAGGTGAAGCGCACGATGGTCGAAGGATTGACGTCAAGCTGCGCCGCCATCTGATCGACGGTGGAGAACGCGACCGCCTGGGAATGCTCGACGATATATTCGGCGATCCGCTTCTGCGATTGGGTGAGCCGGTCGTAGCGTCGGCGCAGTTCCTCGATCACGTCGCCGGAACTGGCGGCGTCCACTGCGGATTTGGCTTCTGCCTTACGGATCGGCATGGAGACTTCTTTCGCCGGTGACCTACTCGACATTCCGCAGCAGGTTATAGCTCGGGTAGGACTTCGCCCATTTATCCGGATAGGCGCGATCGATGCCCTTGGTGAAATAGCTTCCGACACTGAGGTCGATCGGCACGTCGATCACCCAGGGACGCCGGCTGGCAAACGCCTTCTCAAGCGTGGACGCCAGCGCGGCAGGATCGTCGATGCGCGCGCCTTCCGCGCCGTAGGCATGGGCGAGCGCGACGTAATCGGGATTGTACGGCTTGCCGGTATCCTTGCGCACGAAATGGCACCAGGGATGGCTGCGCGAATAGCTCCGCTCCATTCCCTTACGCTCGATGCCGAGCTCGTAGTTGTTGAGGATGACCCAGATCGCCGGCAGGTCGTACTCCACCGCCGAGGCGACGATCTGCGACGTCATGTTGAATGCGCCGTCGCCGACCAGGGCGATGCCGGGCCGGCCGTCGGCGGCGAGCGCGCCGGGGATGCCGGACGACGCCCAGCCCATCTCGGCCATGCCGGGACTGATCTGCCAGGCGCCCGGCGTGCAAATCTTCATGTAGGCCTCGGCGTATTGCGTGACGTCGCCGATGTCGACATACACGCGGCCATCCCTGGGCAGCGCGCGGCCGACTTCGTGCACGAGGCGCGCAGGGTGGGTGGGCGCGCTCGTCGCCGTCTGCAGCGGACGGATCTCCTCTTCCCACTCGGCGCGAAAGCCCTGCGTGCGCTCGAGCCAGCCCTGGTGCTTCTTGTTGCCGGGGCCGCCCACGGCGGCGGCAAGGTCCTCGAGAAAGAGCTTGGCATCGCTCACGAGCCCGAGCTCGACCGGGAAATTGCGCCCAACCTCCTGGTAGTCGAGATCGACCTGCACGATCTTGGTCTGCGATACGTCGTAGATCGAGCCCTTGCGCCAGTTCGCGGTGTGATTGTCGGAGAAGCGCGCACCGACGCCGATCACCAGATCGGCTTCGCGGCTCGCACGCGCCGCGCAAACGAAACCCGAGCGCCCAAGCGTGCCGATGGAGAGCGGATGATCCTCCGGCAACATTCCCTTGGCCGGCAGCGTCGTTGCGGTCGGAATGTTGAGTTTCTCCGCCGCGGTCTTGAGCGCAGCCGCGGCGCCCGAGCGCACCACCCCGCCGCCGGCAAGCAGCAACGGCCGCTCGGCTTCGGCGATCATGCGGGCGATGCGCTCCACATTGCCGGCATCGGCGCGCGGACGGCTGAGATGCGGCGCGCGGGCGGACGGTGCCTCGATCTCGCCTTCGACCTGCGCGAGCTGGATGTCGTACGGCACTTCGACGAACACCGGGCCCGGCCGGCCCGAGGTCGCGATCTTGAGCGCGTAGTTGAGGATTTCGATCGTCGTGTCGGGCCGCACCAGCATCCACGTGCCCTTGCAGATCGGCTTGAAGATACTCGTGGCGTCCTCGAAGCCGTGGTAAAAAAGCTCCTGCATGCCGGCCTTGCCGAGGAAATGCGTCGTCGAGCCGCCGGCGATGATCAGGACCGGCGAGGATTCATGCATGGCGCTGGCGCAGGCGCCGACGGCGTTGAGCAGTCCGGGTCCCTTCGACACGATCACCGGGGCGATCCTGCCGCTGACGCGATGGTAGAGGTCGGCCATGTGCACGGCATGGGATTCATGCTTGGCCTGGATGCCTTCGATCTTCGGCTTGTCGGTCAGGGCGTCGAGAAAGGGCCATACGGCTCCGCCGGCATAGCCGAAATAGTGCTTGAACCCGGCGACCTCGAACCATTGGGCGATCGCATCGACCACACGCATCTCTGTGCTCCTTGGCGGGCGTTGTTTGCTTCTTGACGAGCCCGAGCCGGTGCGGGAATGTTTGCAACAAAATTCGTTGCAGTCAACGGAGGGCGGAGCAACTGCAGCTTTTTGATAGGCTGGGGGCAGCCGGCGCCGCCGCCGAAGGTTGTACGCAGGCAGGGAGGCCAAACGTGCATCGGCTGTTAGCTGCGGTTGCGATGATCGGCGCGCTCGCCGGTTCCACCATCGCGCAAGTCGCCGGTGCGCAGCCATTGGCACAAGCGCCTGGGCCGACTTGGCCGAGCAAAGCCATGCGCATCGTCGTGCCGTGGCCGCCCGGCGGCAGCGCCGACATGATCGGCCGCATCCTGGCCGAGCATCTCGGCAACGCATTCGGGCAGAGCGTCGTGGTCGAGAACCGGCCCGGTGCGAGCGGCATGGTGGGCTCCGCCGCCGTCGCCCACGCGGATCCCGACGGAAGCACCTTCGTGATCTCCGGTATCCCGTCCCACGTCGTCGCACCGGCGACCAGCGCCAATGCGCCCTTCGACCCCGTGAAAGACTTCACCCACATCGCCTATGTCGGCGGCGCGCCCATCGTGATCACCGCGCACGCCTCGCTCGGGGTGAGATCGCTCTCCGAGCTGGTCGCTTCGGCGCGGCGCAGCGGCAATGCGCTGGGATACGTCTCGCCCGGCGTGGGGTCGCTCGGCCACATGGTCGGCGAGTATCTTGCGCGCAAGGACGCCATCAGGCTCGAGCACATCCCCTACAAAGGCGGCGTTCAGGCGGTCACCGATCTCATCGCCGGCCACGTGAAGGTGGGCGCCATGACCTGGACCACCACGCGTCCGCATATCCGAGCCGGTACGCTTACCGCGCTGGCGGTGTCCTCGGCCCGGCGCTTCGCCGACGATCCCGGCCTGCCGACGCTGCAGGAGCTGGGCTATGGCGAGCTCGTCACTACGACCTGGTGGTCGTTCTCCGGGCCGGCCAAGCTCCCGCCCGACATGGTCCAGCGGCTCAATCAGGAAATCAACAAAGCGCTCGACGCCCCCGACGTGCGCCGGAAGCTGGAGCAAGAGGCGATCGTCACGGAAAAAATGTCGCCCGCGCAGTTTACGCGCTTCGTCGAGACTGAAATCGGCAAATGGGGACCGTTGGCCAAGGCGGCGATCGGGGCGCAAGGCTCGGGCAACTGACGCCGCGCGAGCGCCACGCGAATGTCATCGAAAGTTGGGAGTGCCGGATGAGCGTAGCAGAGGCCACCACTACCGCAGCGGCCAGACTGCCGCTGACCTTCGCCTGCGGCCTCTACGATCGCATGCTGCGCCTCTACACCCGCGAGGTGCAGCCGCGCGGCATCGATCTCACGTTCCTCGCCAACGACGAGCCGCGCGACATTTTCGACCGTATGGGCGGCAAGCTCGAATTCGACGCGTCGGAGATGTCCAGCTCGGAATTCATCAGCCGATTCGGCACCGGCCATTGTCCCTTCGTCGCCATCCCGGTCTTCGCCTCCCGCCTGTTCCGGCACGGCTTCATTTTCTTCAATCGCAAGGCGGGAATTCGCGCGCCGAAGGATCTCGAGGGCAAGCGCGTCGGCGTCCCGCTCTACACCATGAGCGCCGCGATCTGGATCCGCGGCCTGCTGCAGCACGAATATGGCGTCGACCTTGCGAAAATCCGTTGGGTACAGGGCGCCCTCAAGAAACCGGGCGCACACGGCAGCCCGACGGTGGCGCCGCTGCTCAAGCAGCCGGACATCGAGATCAATCGTTCGGGCGATTCTCTGAGCAAGCTCCTGGCCAATGGCGACATCGACGCCGTCATCAGCTCGCGCCCGGTCGAGGCGATCGGATCGAACCCCGACATCGCCCGCTTGTTTCCCAACTATCGCGAAGTGGAGAAGGATTACTACCGGCGCACCCGCATCTTTCCGATCATGCATCTCATCGTTATCCGCCGCGATGTCCATGAGGCGCATCCGTTCGTGGCGCAGAGCCTGTACGACGCCTTGTGCGAATCGAAGGACCGCGCGCTCGCCCTGATGAAGGAGCGCGGCGCGCTGCGCTACATGCTGCCGTGGCTGCCCGCCGACATGGACGAGATCGACGACGTGTTCGGCGGCGATCCCTGGCCTTACGGGGTCGAGGCCAATCGGCCCACGCTCGAGGCGCTGGTCCAGTACATGGTCGAGCAGCACTTCATCCCTCGGCGGATTCCGATCGAAGAGCTGTTCGTCGTCGGACGCTGACCGCGGGCCGTCCCGGAGCGGGGGCCGGACGCCTCAGGAAGGTCCGGCTGCATTCGGGCGGCCGAACGCGGCCTCCATCTCACGGCGCACCTTCACGGCGAGGTCGTTCTCGTCGTAGGCGACATCGCTCCATCTGAGGCTTTCGCCCTCCGCGAGGTCGCGCTTGAGCGTGACCTGGTGGGCGAGTCCGAGCGGCAGTAGGCCCTCGGCAAGGGAACGCTCGGCTGGAACCTGCTTGCCCCAGACGCAAAACCCGCCCTCGCCATCGAGCACCTCGCCCTGCCTGAGCGCGCGTTTTGCGGTGGCGGCGACGTCGGAGCGGAAACCGGTGGGCGCACCGGTCGGCTCCTTGCGCAGGGCCGCGCTCGCGACCGACACGCCGAGCTCGAGCCCGATCATGTGGATCGGACGATAGAGAGCGGCGTAGCGGCCGCTCGCGTCCGGCAGCATGGCGTATTCCTTGAAGCAGCGCCGCGCGTAGTCGCTCTCGCCCTCGAACACCACATAGGTGCCGAGCGCAAGGTGATGCGGCACGTCGCGGCCGTCGCGATAGACCGACGAGGTCACTTCGGTGACGCCGGCTTTCTCCAGCGTGCCGCCGGCGGCCTTCGGCTTGCACACGTCGGCGAGCTCGAAGCGCGTCGCCGGGGGAAAACCCAACCCCTCGCTCTGCGGCACCAGGCCGGTGGCATTGCAGACCGCGGTCATCTCGATGCCTGACTTGGTGCCGTCGACGAAGCTGTTGAACATCTTCGGGTTGATCGACGTGCGGTCCGCGATGGAGAGATACTTGTCGAGGATCTCCCACACCGTATCGGGCGTGGAGCGGTGGTAATGCGGCTCGTAGCGGGTGCCCTTGCCCGCAGCGATCACCGTGAAGCCGCAAGCGCGCGCCCAGTCGACATGCTCGCAGATCAGCGCAGGCTGATCGCCCCACGCCAGGCTGTAGACCACACCCGCGGTCTTGGCCTTGCGCGCGAGCAACGGACCCGCGACCGCGTCCGCCTCGACATTGACCATGACGATGTGCTTGCCGTGGTCGATCGCCGCCAGAGCATGGCGTATGCCGGCCGGAGGGACGCCGGTTGCCTCGATGATGACCTCGACCTCGGGAAAGGCGATCAGGGCCCGCGCATCGGCGGTGACATGGGTGCGTCCGGTCTTGAACGCTTCGCCCAGAGATGTCGCCGAGATCGCCTGCTCATCCCATCCCGCCGTGCGCAGCTGGCTCAAGGCGCGCGCAACGTCGAGATCGGCGACGGCAACGACGTGCAGTCCGCGCGTGCGCCGCGCCTGCGCCAGAAACATGGTGCCGAATTTGCCGGCCCCGATCAGCCCGACGGTCACCGGCCGGCCGGCGGCCTCGCGTTCAAGCAGCATGGCGTGGAGATTCACGGAAGCCTCGATCTTGCCGCCCCGCTCGGGGAGGGCAACGCCGCACCCGGTTCAATTCGAGATCGGCACTCCCCGCTCGAGGCAAAGGGAGTCATAGCATCCGCGCCGCTATTGGCACACCGCGCGCGTGACGAATATCTCCGTGCGGCATTCGGCGTCGTTGGGCGAGCGACCCTCGAGCAGGAGCTTTGCCGGACACTTCAGCTCCGACTGGGTATCGAGGCTCTTTCCGGTCTGGAATCCCTTGCCGCGGCAGAATGTATCGACCGCCGCCTGGCAGTCGGGACTGCCGTTCTTCGCCGCTGCGCAGCGCTCGCGCGCCGTTACGACCCGGGCATTGGGCAATCCGATCATTGCGTCGGTCGCATCCTTGGCGGCGTCGCGAGTCTGAGTTCCCAATTTGTCGAAGGTCTGCCGCGCACCCTGCATGTCCGTTCTGAACTTGGTCGTTCCTTGGTCCAGCCAACGGCCGAACGTTTCAACCAGGTTCGGCTGTGGCGGCAACGGCGGCAACAGGGGAAAAAGGCCCGGACCGTTCGGACTTTCGGCAGGACTCGACTCCGGCCCGGGAGCCCGATTTGGGGACTGAGCCTCCTGCGCGAGCGCGGAGAAAACCAGCAGCAGCGCGCAGGTGCCGACCGCCGCGCGCGCCGCGGCCGCCGAACCTCGCATGCCAATTGTTCCCGGACGGCTGGTCATCCCGCTCCCGCCGACGTCGCAGCCAACCGCAGCCTGCGCAGGGGGCGTGGCGAAAATGAGGAGCGACGGAACTTTCAGAGAAGATACAGGGCGGCAATAATGCCGGCGACCAGGACCACCGCAGCCGCGGTGACCCAGAACCCCAGTCGCTCCTCGATGATCGTGCGCGCCTGGGCGCCGTAGCGGTTGAGCAGAAACGCCGCCAGGTAAAAGCGCAGTCCCCGCGCGATAATCGACAGCAGAATAAACAAAAGCAAATTATATCCGGCAAATCCCGACGCAATGGTGACGATCTTATAGGGGATCGGCGTCAGCCCCTTGAGCAGGATGATCCAGCCGCCCCACTGGGCATAGGCCTCGCGGAACGCTTCGACCTTATTGCCGTAGCCGTAGAGTTGAACCAGCCAGAGCCCGACCGAGTCGTAAAGCATCGCGCCGATCAGATATCCGAGCACTCCACCGGCGACCGAGGTGACGGTGCAGACGGTCGCATAGAACCAAGCCTTGTCCGGGCGCGCGATCGCCATCGGGATCAGCATCGCGTCGGGGGGAATGGGAAAAAACGAGCTTTCGACGAACGAAACAACGCCCATCAGCCACGTTGCGTGCGGCTTGTCGGCGGCGGCTATGCACCAGTCGTAGAGGCGTCGAAGCATGGGGGCTTGTTAGCCGCGAGCCTGACAATTGTCCATCCGGACGAACGTGACCGACGACTCATGGATCCAGCGGACTGGCGGGGGTTACCGGTCCTCCTGCCGCCCTCTCAGCGCCGCTTGCGCGCGCGGCTGCGGTCGAGCGCGACGACCTTGCGCCGCGGCGACGCATCGGGACGATCCTTGGGAAGCTTCTCGGCAATACCCAGAAGCCGCTCGCGGCGCTGCATTTCCATCCAGACGTCCTTGGGGTGGACGCCGGCGGAGGCCCAGAGCACCACGAGATTGTAGAGCAGATCCGCGCTCTCGCGCACGACCGCATCGGAATGGCCGTGCACGGCATCGATCGCCACTTCGATCGCCTCCTCGGCCAGCTTCTTCGCCATCTTGCCGCGGCCCGCGCGCAACAGCCGGGCTGTCCGCGAGGTCGTCGGATCGGCAACGCGGGCAGCCAGGACGGCGGCATAGAGACGGTCGAGCGAATCACTCATGCAGATACAGAATAACGCCAACTTGTCGATCATGTGTTAATGATTATGAACAGAATGCGGCGAACGCCGATGCGACGGGGCTGACGGGCAGAGCCGGCGTCGCCTGGGCGCGACGCCGGCCTACGCACTCACTCGCACTCTGACGTCATCTACGCTTACTGGCTACGCTTACACTCGCGCGCGCGACGCCTCACCACTGGATATCCGTCTCCATTGGCGGGTCGACGTTGAATCTAGGCGCGGGTGACGGCGCAATCACGCCAAGCCCGGCTAATATTTTCGTAATGTCGAAGCGAGCGTTCCGTGCGTCGGTCCGAGCTCGCCGGCACTGTCGTCGCTACTCGTCCCCGGCCGCCAGCAGCGAGGCATTTCCACCGGCGGCGGCAGTGTTGACGGTCACCACCTGCTCGGTGACGAATCGCCTGAGGTAATTCGGCCCCCCCGCCTTCGGGCCGGTACCGGAGAGTCCGCTGCCGCCGAACGGCTGGGTGCCGACCACCGCGCCGATCATGTTGCGGTTGACGTAGATGTTGCCGTTGCCGAGCCGCGCAGCGATATGCGCCGCAGTCGTGTCGATGCGGGAATGGATGCCGAGCGTGAGGCCGTAGCCGTTTCCGGCGATGTCGTCGAGCAGCGTATCGAGCGCCTCGGCGCGCCAGCGCACGACGTGCAGGACCGGTCCGAACACCTCCTCCCGCAGATCGCGCGCGCGCTCGAGCGTGATGATGGTCGGCGCGACGTAGTTTCCCGCCGCCGGCAATGACTTGAAGCGGTCCCACCGAAAGCGCACGCGGCCGGCGCTGTCATGATCGGCGATCCAGCGGTCGAGCCGCTCCTTCGCCTCGGCATCGATCACCGGACCGACATGGGTTGAAAGCTCGCGCGGATCGCCAAGATTGAGCGCGCGCGTCGCTCCGGCGATCATATCGAGGATGGGCTCCGCCACATCCTCCTGCAGGCAGAGCAGGCGCAACGCCGAACAGCGCTGGCCGGCGGAGCGAAAGGCCGAGGCGACCACATCATCGGTGACCTGCTCCGGCAGCGCGGTGGCATCGACGATCATCGGGTTGATGCCACCGGTTTCGGCGATGAGCGGCACGATCGCAGCATCTTTCGCCGCCAGCGTGCGATTGATGGCGCGGGCCACCTCGGTCGAGCCGGTGAAGGCAACGCCGGCGACACGGCGGTCGGCGACGAGCGCTGCACCGACCTTGCCGTCGCCCGGCACCAGATGGAGCGCGCTCGGCGGGACGCCGGCCTGATGCAGGAGCCGCACCGCCGCGGCCGCAATCAGGGGCGTCTGCTCGGCCGGCTTCGCCACCACGGAATTGCCGGCAGCAAGCGCGGCAGCCACCTGCCCCAGGAAGATCGAGAGCGGAAAATTCCACGGACTGATGCACACGAACACTCCGCGACCACGATAGCGCAGCTCGTTGCGCTCGCCGGTCGGTCCCGGCAATAACTGCGGCGCAAGTCCGCGGCGTGCTGCGACGGCGTAATAGCGGCAGAAATCCACCGCTTCCCGCACTTCCGCGACGGCGTCGTCGAGCGTCTTGCCGCCCTCCGCCTGCAACAGCGCGATCAGGCGGCCCCGCTCCGTTTCGAGGAGATCGCTCGTGCGCTCGAGCACCGCGGCGCGTACCTCGGCCGGAGACGCCGTCCAGTCGGCAAAACCGGTTTGCGCCGCCTCCATCGCGGCCGCGGCGAGGGCGTCATTCGCTTCGCTGACACGGCCGACGGCCTTGCCGTCGATCGGCGAATGGACCGTGCGCGCGACCCCGTCACGCGCGCGGCCATCGATCAGCGGCGCCGCCGCTTCCGGCATCGTGCCATTGCGGATGGCGGCGAGGAGGGCGTCAACGCTCGCACGGTCGCCGAACTCGATGCCGGAGGAGTTGCGCCGGTCCGGGGCATAAAGGTCGCGCGGCAGCGGGATCCTCGGATTGCGCGCGTGTTGCGGGTCCCCGATGCGGTCCTGCGGGCGCCTCAGAATGGAGGCAATCGGCACCGACGGATCGGCGGCAACCGAGACGAACGAGGAATTCGCGCCGTTCTCCAGCAGGCGACGGACCAGATAAGCCAGAAGATCGCGGTGCCCGCCGACCGGCGCATAGACCCGGCAGGCCGCCAGGGGATAGTCGGCGAGCAGGAGATCGTAGAGCACCTCTCCCATGCCGTGCAGGCGCTGGAACTCGTAACCCTCCACGCCGCCGGCATACTCGATCACGCTCGCCACGGTGAGCGCATTGTGGGTGGCGAACTGCGGATAGAGCCGCGCCCGCGCCGCGAGCAGCTTGCGCGTGCAGGCGACGTAGCAGAGATCGGTCATCGCCTTGCGGGTAAATACGGGATAGTCGGGAAGCCCGCGCTCCTGTGCGCGTTTGACCTCGGTGTCCCAGTAGGCGCCCTTGACCAGCCGCACCATGAGCCGGCGGCCGAGCCCGCGCGCGGTCTCGCCGAGCCAATCGATCACCGCCGGGGCCCGTTTCAGATAGGCCTGCACCGCGAGGCCGAAGCCGTCCCATCCGCGCAGCGACGGGTCGGGAAGCACGGCTGCGATCACGTCGAGGGTAAGCTCGAGCCGGTCGGCCTCCTCCGCATCGATGGTGAAATTGAGCTCATGGGTGCGCGCCATACGGACGAGTTCCAGCGCCCTGGGCACCAATTCGGTCATGACCTGATCGCGCGATATCGCCTCGAACCGAGGATGCAACGCGGAGAGCTTCACCGAGATGCTGGGGCGGCTCGGCGAC
>DASSJW010000377.1:0-3625 GCA_035690995.1 Xanthobacteraceae bacterium | reverse complement strand
GCGCTGTTCCCGATCCCGAAGATCGCGCTGATGCCGCTCTTGCTGCTCGCCTTCGGGTTCGGCGACGCTTCTAAGGTCGCCCTGGTGGCGATCGCGGTATTCTTCCCCGTCATCGTTAACACCTATGTCGGCGCCTCCAATATCGAGAAGATCTACTGGGACGTGGCGAAGAACTACGGCGCCAGCCAGATGGTGATGTTCACCCGCGTCGTTTTCTTCGGCGCGCTGCCGATGATCTTCGCCGGCCTGCGCATCGCGCTCGCGGTGTCGTTCATCGTGCTGGTGGCGTCCGAGTTCGTCGCCACCAAGAGCGGCATCGGCTACCTGATCTGGAACTCGTGGGAGCTCCTGCAGGTCGACATCATGTTCGTGGGGATCGTCACCATCGGCATCCTCGGGCTGATCACGTCCGTGATCTTCCAGGAGATCGAGCGCAAGGCCGTTCCTTGGAAGACGGAGTGACCGCCGGCGAATGCACCGGCGAAAGCCTTTTGGGGTCGGACTGAGATAGCGCCTTGATCGAACCCGCCCGCGTTCGGGCCGCTCTTCACAGCCCGGCCAGATAACGCGCCATCGCGTCCCGCTCGCTATCCGTCAGCGCTTGCATGAATTTCGGCATGTCGCCGTTGTTGGTCCTTTCATCGGCGGCGAAGTCGCGCATCGCTGCGACCAGGTATTCGTAGCTGAGCCCCGCCAGCCGCGGCGCCGGCGGGCCGCCCTCAAAATTGGGCTGATGGCATGGCTGGCACTGGGCGATTCCGTTGGGTGGCGACGCGGCAGCGGGTCGCGCCTGTTGCGCCGGCCAACTCTTGGCGGCGAAATAGGCTGCAATCTTGCGAAGATCTTCCTGCGCAAGGGATTTGGCTATGGGCGACATGATCGGGTTGTCGCGCTCGCCATTTCTGTAGTCGCGCAATTGCTTGACCAGATAGCTCTGCTGCTGACCCCAGATGATCGGAATGGTCTTGGGGTCGATCGGGACGCCGTTCTGGCCGTGGCATACGGCGCACGACTGCACTTTTGCCTCGATGTCGTCAGCGGCATCCGCCGGCACGGCCGCAACCGCAAAACCAACCGCAGCGCCGAGGATCGTCGAAAAAAGACGTGTGAACATCGCACCATTCCTCCCTCCCGTGACTGCGCACGGTGCCCGGTAGACGCAAGTATCGGGACAAAGCGCACAGCGCGCAAGACGGCCCGGCACGCCCGGGTTCTCCTTTCATCAGTCCGGCAAATGATGCGCCAAAACCACCCGGATGAGGCTTGTTCCAACGGCCGAGCGGAGTCATCATACCTGCGTCGGCTGTCGACTGAATCGGTCAAGCGTCCGAGCGAGTCGCGTTTTACGGCAACCAAAACAAATTTTCATTAGGGAGAGCTCGATGCGAAGCAAACTGATGTTGAGCTTCGCCGCCAGTGCAGCGGTGTTGCTGTTCCATCCAACGACTCAAACGGTTTGGGCGCAGGGCCAGGAGGCGCTGACCGGCACGGTCAGCTCCGAGGCCGAAGGCAACATGGAAGGCGTCGTCGTCACCGCCAAAAGGCCCGGCTCGATCGTCGAGGTCAGCGTGACCACCGACGCGCAGGGCCGCTACGTGTTCCCGGAGAACCGCCTCGACCCGGGCGAATATGCGCTGAGCATCCGCGCGGTCGGCTACGACGTCGGCGCCCCGACCAAGGCGAAGGTGGAGCCCGAGAAGACCGCCACGGCCGACATCAAGCTCAAGAAGGCCAAGAATCTCGCCAGCCAGCTCACCAACGCCGAGTGGATGATGAGCATCCCCGGCACCGACGACCAGAAGGCGACGTTGCTCAATTGCCAGGGCTGTCACACGCTGGAGCGCATCATGCGCTCGACCCATGATTCCGACGAGTGGACGCAGGTGATCACCCGCATGATGGGCTATGGCGCCGTGAGCCAGCCGATCAAGCCGCAGCGCATGCTGGATCCGAACCGCCAGGGCCAGCCCGAGCAATACCGCAAGATGGCCGACTACCTGGCGACCATCAATCTGAGCTCGAGCGACCACTGGTCGTACGAGCTCAAGACGCTGCCGCGTCCGAAGGGCCGCGACACCCGCGCCATCGTCACCCAGTACGACATGGTGCGGCCGACCACCGAGCCGCATGACATCCTGGTCGATAAGGAAGGCAACGTCTGGTACACCGACTTCGGCGAGATGTTCATCGGCAAGTTCGATCCGAAGACGCTCAAGCTCACCGAATATCCGATCAAGAAGTTCAAGGACAAGGCGCCCACCGGGCTGCTCAGCATCGAGTTCGACCATACCGGCAAGATCTGGTTCGACACGATGTACCAGGGCTCGCTCGGCTCGCTCGACCCGAAGACCGGCGAGATCGCCTATTATCCGCTGCCGCCGGAATACAACGACGACCGCGTGCAGCTGAACTTCACCGGGCTGCGCTACGACGTCGACGGCAAGGTGTGGACCAAGAGCGTCGGCACCCAGCACATCTTCCGGCTCGATCTGGCGACCAACACCTGGGAGCGCTTCCACCCGACCGACCAGCTGCCGCCCAATCTCAAGCATGCCGGCATCTATCAGGTCATAGCGGACTCCAAGAACAACCTGTGGATGGCCGAATTCACCGAAGGCCATCTCGGCAAGCTCGATGCGAAGACCAAGGAAGTGACGTGGTACGCCACGCCGACCCCGAAAGCGCGGGCGCGCCGCATGCAGATCGACGACCAGGACCGCATCCTGGTGACCGAATATCGGACCAGCAAGGTCGCGCTGTTCGACACCAAGACGGAAAAATACCTCGCCGAATACAGCCTGCCGCCGTTGACGTACCCGTACCGAGCCAACTTCGACAAGAATGGCGAGCTCTGGGCCTCCACGATGAGCACCGACCGCGTCGTACGGCTCGATCCCAAGACCGGCAAGTCGGTGCAATACCTGATGCCGTCCGACACCAACATGCGCACGGTGTTCGTCGACAATTCGACGACGCCGGTGACGTTCTGGGTCGGCAGCAACCACGACCATCGGATCGTGAAAGTGGAGCCGCTCGACTAGGTCTCGGCAACGGAGCGGTGGCGAGTGCGAGAATTCGCACCCCCCACCGGCCGGCTCTAGAACAAGACCGGCAAGGCTGCACGCTGCAAGCCTTGCCGGTTCGTTTCAGGATTTGAATTGCAGCAGCGTGCGCAGCGTGTTCGTCGACAATTCGACGACGCCGCCACGTTATCGTCCGGCAGCAACCGCGGTGCAGCCCTGGTCAAGGTGGAACCGCCGGACTAGCTCATTCGACACGCAGCCGACCGGGCGATCCGCGCGCGTCCGCCAGGATCTTGCCAACGTCCCGCGGCTACAATCCCGCGAGCGGGTAGCGTGAGAAGTCGTAGCCCTGCTTGGCCACGATCTCGAGCAGGAACGGCGCGCCCGATTGCGTCACCGCGACGGCCTCCTTGATCGCAGGCACGATGTCGGCCGGTTTCTCCACCCGGGTGGCGGAAACATTGAGGCCCTCGGCCACCTTGGCGTAGTTGCCGCCGACCGTGAGCGCGCCGTACTTCTTGGTCGAGAGCTCGAGCACGTCGCGCTCGGCGGCCATGACGCCGTTGTTGAACACCACCGTGAGGATCGCGATGCGATTGCGC
>DASSJW010000376.1:0-2753 GCA_035690995.1 Xanthobacteraceae bacterium | reverse complement strand
GACGGACTGCGCCAAGCCGGTCATCGCCGCCGTGAACGGGCCGGCGATCGGCGCGGGCTTCGTACTGATGCTCGCCTGCGACATCATGATCGCGTCCGACAACGCCTACTTCTCCATGCCGGAGATCAATGTCGGGCTCGCTGGCGGGGCACGCTTCCTGATGGAGCATGTCGGACGCTCGCGCACGCGCTCCATGTACTTGACCGGCCGCCGCGTGCCGGCAGCCGAACTCTACCGGCTGGGCGTGATCGAGGCCTGCCCGCCGCGCGAAGGACTCATGGACGCCGCGCTCGACATCGCACGCGAGATTGCGGCGAAAAGTCCGCTCGCCATCCGCCACATCAAGCGTGCCTTGAACACCATCGAGGAGCTGCCGGTGCGCGATGCCTATCGCTTCGAGCAGAGCGTGACGGTCGAACTCTCCCACACCGAGGATGCGCGCGAGGCGCAGCGCGCCTTCGTGGAGAAGCGCAAGCCCGTGTTCAAGGGACGGTGAACAGATCGAACGGCCTGAGTCAGCCGTCCATGCCGGGAGTTGAGGCGGCGTCTCGCTTCTGATTCGGCCGTCACCGGCGGGCTCGAGGCGGGGGCCCATCCGCTCGAGAAAGCGAAGGGGCCTTTCATCGAAGGATGGATGGCCGGATCAAGCCCGCATTGACGGCGACCTCGTATCAATCCTGCGCTTTGATCCGCAGCTCGCGGATCACGTTGCCGAAATAGGCGTGGTCCTGGCGCACGAGTTCGGCGAACGGCGCCGGTGCGAGAAATGCCGGCCGCGACCCCGTCGCCACGATCCGCTTCACAAACGCCTCGTCCCTGAACAGGCCCTCGATATTGCGGGTGTAGATATCGAGGATGTCCGCCGGCAATTGTGCGGGAGCGAACAGCGCGGTCCAGCCCGATGTGCGGACGCTGGAGAGACCCAACTCCGCCAGCGTCGGCAAATCCGGAAGCTCGGGCAGGCGCGTGTCGCCTGCGGCGGCAAGCCCGATCAGACGTCCGGCCTGGACGTGCGGCACCACGACGGTGTCGATCAGGATCTCGATGTCGCCCGCGAGCAGCCCGCCAAGGGAGGGGCCGGCGCCGCGATAGGGAATATGCACGATGTCGATGCCGGCGGCGTGGCGAAACGATTCGGTCAGGATGTGAACGGTCGATCCCTGGCCCGAGGATCCGTAGTTGAGCTTGCCGGGGTTCTGCTTGGCGTAGGCGATGAACTCGGCCAGCGTCTTCACCGGCAGTTTGGGCGAGACGGCAAGCGCGCGCAGCGATTCCCCGATACGCGCGACCGGAAGCAAGTCGTGCAGCGGATCGAAATCGAGCTTGCGCAGGTTCGGCACCATCGCGAACACGGCGGTGGCGGAGACAAGCATCGTGTATCCATCCGGCGCTGCGCGCGCCACCATGGCGCCGGCGATTGTGCCGGCCGCGCCCCCCTGGTTCTCGACCACGACAGGCACGCCGAGCCGGCTGCTGAGGCCCTCGGCCAGGATACGCGCGACGCCGTCGCTCGCGCCTCCGGGCGGAAACGAGACGATGAGGCGGATGGGCCGCTCCGGAAACGCCGCGTGCGCGCTCCCGGTCACGATGGAGATGGCGCAGAGCACGGCGACGAGCAGCGCCCCCATGGGCAGACAGCGGGCGCGCGTCATTGTCGGATCTCCAAGGGCGAATTGGTGTGGTGGCGATTGCGTGCGGCTTCAATTGTTTTCCAATTCGCGGCATTTTGCTATTTCCATTTTGACGAGGAACGGGGATCATTTGAACGGATCTGGGCGAGGGAGTTACGCAATGCGCGCGCCGCGATTCGCCGCCCACCTCATTGCGATCGCTGGTTTCGCCGGCGTCGCCGTGCCAGCTCCCGCGCAGGACTGGCCGTCGGGCACGGTGCGCGTGGTTGTGCCCTACGCCCCCGGCGGGCCGGTCGACGTCCCCGCGCGGCTCCTGATCGAGCGGCTGGCGGCGCAGACCAAAGGCGTGTTCATCCTGGAGAACCGGCCCGGCGCCGGCGGCTCGATCGGCCTGCAGGCCGTCGTGCAGGCGCCGCCCGACGGAAGCACGCTACTGCTGACGACCTCGTCGGTGACGATGGTGCCCACGATCTACCCCAAGCTGGCGTTCGATCCGCTGCGCGATCTCACCTCGATCAGCCTGGTGACGGAGGTGCCGATCAGTCTCGCGGTGCGCGCCGCCAGCCCCATCCGCGATCTCGCCGATCTCATCGCCCGCGCCAAGGCCGACCCCGGCAAGTACACGTTTGGGTCGGGCGGCGTCGGCACCGGCAATCATCTCGCCGGTGAACTCCTGAAGAAGCTGGCGGGGATCGATCTTCTGCACGTGCCGTTCCGCGGCGTCGCGCCGGCTCTAACGGCGCTCTATGCCGGTGATATCGACATGTTATTCGCGAGCACGGTCGAGACCGTGAGCCATGCCCGCGACCGTCGCATCCGCGTGCTCGGGGTCGGCTCGCCGCAACCGATACCCGAACTGCCGGACGCTCCGGCCATCGGCACGCTGGTTCCAGGCTATGTCGCGACCAACTGGTACGGTCTGTTCGGGCCCCGGGGCCTGCCGGCCAGCGTGCTTGCGCGGTTGCAATCGGAATTGCCGCAGGCGCGCGCGAATGCGGCGCTCAAGGAGAAAGCCGCCGCGCTCGGCATGACGATGATGCTGCTGCCGGCCGACGCGCTGCGCGCACGGATGGAAGTTGAGGTGCCGCGCTGGAAACAGATCATTCCGGATATCGGGCTCAA
>DASSJW010000375.1:0-4895 GCA_035690995.1 Xanthobacteraceae bacterium | reverse complement strand
TCGTGGCAACGACGCAATAGGTTATGGCGAAGTGGATGGCGATCAGACCAACCGTAACATGCGTTAGCCGATCCCCGCGGGCGCTCAGGCTGCCAGATTGCCGAACCTAATCAGGTTCTGTTTCTGCTTGTCGTTGCGCGGCGGCAGCTTGAACAGGCGCGCTGCCGTGCCGCCGAGGATGTTGTGCTTGGCTCTCTCGGAGAGGAACGGCAGGTCGTAGATGGTGCTGGGCAAGTCGAAGTCCCAGTGCGGATAGTCCGACGCGTAAAGCAGCTGGGTTTCCGCGTTCATCATGCGGAAGGTCACCTCCATGGCCTTGCGGTCCTGAATTTCGATCGGCTGCGTCGAGTAATACATCTCGCGCATATACTCGCTCGGCTTCTTCTTGAGCAGCGGCGCTTCCGACGGCCGCATCATGTATTCGTTGTCGAGGCGCTGCATCAGGAACGGGATCCAGGCGAGGCCGGCTTCGATCCAGATCACCGGCAGCTTGGGAAAGCGCTCGCACAGCCCGTTGATGACCCAATTGGTGCAGTGGACGATGTTGTAGAAGGAGAAGCCGAGCGCGTGGACCGAGATGAACCGGTTGCAGGCGCGGAATACCGGCTCTTGCCAGTTCGGGCCGGAATGGAACGCGAGGCTCAGCCCGCGCTCCTCCATGGCGCGATAGACCTTCATATAGGCGTTGTCGTTGACCTGAAGATTGCGCACCGTCGTCACCATGAAGCCGGCGACGCCCTTGCGGGGGCCGAAGGTTTCCACGTGGCGCAGGGACTGTTCCGGATCGGAGAACGGCAGGCACAGCATGGAGTACATGCGGCCGCGCGCCTCGGGCAGCGCCTTCTCCGTGAGCCAGCGATTGTAGGCCCAGCACAGCTCGCTCTCCATCTCCTTCTGCGGATGCAGACCGATATTGAGCATCCCGGTCGGGAACAGGCACGAATAGTCGACGCCCATGGCATCCATCCAGCGCTCGCCGAGCTGGATGTCGCGCATCCGGCCGGAATCGGTCTTCTCCGACGGCCGCATCGGGTAGCGCGTGACGCGTCCTCCCATGTCCTGGGTGAAGCCGGCCTGCGACGGTACGATGGCGCGCCGACCGAAGCCGCGGCCGCCGATCGTCAGCTGTCGCAGAACGTCGTTCTCCATGAACGGAAGGATCTCGTCGTAGCTCTCGTTCTCGTAATGGTGCGCGTCGCAATCGACGATCAGCATTTCGTCGTACTTCCGCTGCACCGCCTGCTGTCGCGCGTGCGCCAGGAGCTTGGTCGTATTCAACTCCTCGACCGAAATTCGCCGTCCTCGTTCTGCGATGAGTTCCATCTGCCCTCTCCTGGTGCGCGTCCGCGCCGGCTGCTTTTATTCGACGGGGTCTATCGACCGCTCCAGCTTTGCCACATGCCGAGCTCGAATACCGCGAGGTTGACCGCGCGCAGCAGCCCGCTTGCCGTGGTCATGACGTCGGTGGCGATGACGCCGCTGCGCTCCTGGACAGGCAGAATCTGCTGTCCCGACTCGATCTGCGCGGCATAGAGCTTGCACGCCGCGGCCATCCACGCCTGCAACGCCTCGACCGTCAGGATGTCGGAGCATCCTTCGGAAAGCTTGCGCTCGACCTCGCGGGCGACAAGCATCGCGCGTTCCGACGTGCCCTGGTCGCCGTCCCTCGCCGGCCGGCCGGCCGCGTGCGGCCGCGCGTGACGAGGCACTTTTGCCGCCGGCGCGCTACGCGACGACATAGATCTCATCACCTTTCTGCACGATTTCGTATTTGCGCAGTTTGAGCCGGCGGTCGGAGACGCATTCGCCGGATTTCATGTCGTACTCGTAGCCGTGCCAAGGGCAGACGAAATGCATCTCGGTGTCGGAGAAGAACAACCCGAGCGATGTCTTGTCCGGGCGCAGCCGCTCCTCGACCTTGGCGATGGTCAACCCCTCGCAGGCAGGTCCGCCCTGATGGAGGCAGAAGTTGCTGTAAGCATAGAACTGGCCGCCGTCGCGAAAGACGCCGATTTCCTTGTCGTCGACGAACACGATCCGCCGATCACCGTCCTTGAATTCCGAACTCTTTCCGACGAATTTCTCGGGCATGCGCACAACCTCCCCTCTTCGACACTTCGTGCCGGCGCCGAGCATGAGGCGAAGGGCAATGCGTGGATGCTTTGATCCAGATCAATCCGCTCGTCGCGGCGGGCATGGCAGCCAGGCAATATTCGCGCCGGGTCGTGCGCGCGAGGGCTCGTCGGATTTCCTCCCCCTCTCAACCTCGACGTACCCGTAGCGGGATGGGTGGAAGCGGCTTACGGCGCATTCCCGGAGTGCGACCGATGAAAGAATATCCGCTCACCAAGGGTGATATGAGAGACTTGGCCAAGACCGGGATCGCCCCCCCTGTTTGCTTTTCTATAGCCAGCGGTCTGTTTGGCTGCGCCGCCGCGAATTGACGCGATGTGCCAACAACAGACGTCGCGCATCGAGCGGTTAGATATTTATACGCGCCCTCTGGATCACGTTGGCCCACTTGTCTGCATCGGCTGCGATGCGTTGAGCGAACTCGGTCGCGGATCGCGCTACCACGGTCTGACCCAGGTCGATCAGCCGGGCCTGTAACTGGGCGTCGGCGAGACCTGCGTTGATTTCGTTATTGAGCTTTTGCACGATTTCCGGCGCCGTGCCTTTCGGCGCGACGATTCCGAACCACTGATTCGCTTCGTACCCGGATACGACTTCAGCTACGGCCGGGATGTCCGGGAATGCGGCCGCACGCGTTTTGGAAGTGACCGCGAGCGCGCGAATCTTTTCTGCCTTTATGAACGACGTTGATGCGGCCGGTCCCATGAATGCAACCTGCACCTGCCCACCCATGAGATCGGTAAGCGCCGGCGCGCCGCCGCGATAGGGTACGTGGACCATATCGACGCCTGCCATAAGCTTGAACAACTCTCCGGCGATATGCGGCACGGTGCCGTTGCCAGGCGACGCCATGCTGAGCTTGCCGGGATTTGCCTTGGCATAAGCGATGAATTCCTGGAGGGTCTTGACCGGAAGCGACGGGTTGATGCTCAGAATGATCGGTTCTTGACCAATCATCGCGATCGGGGCGCTTTCACGAACGATGCTTACCTTATCGTTCTGAGTATTGATGACATTCGCCGAAGCCGCCATGAAAAGCGTGTAGCCGTCAGCCGGTGAGCGCAGGACCATCTCGGCGGCTACGCTCCCTGCGGCGCCCGGTCGGTTCTCGATGACGACAGATTGGCCGATACGAGCCGAGAGCCATTCTCCGATCAGCCGTGCGATGATGTCGGTCGCCCCGCCCGGGGCAAGCCCAACGACGAGCCGCAACGGTCGCCCTGGGTAGCTTTGCGCCGCGGCGTTTCGCGGCAGGATTGGCATCAAGGTCGTGCAAAGTCCAAGAAGAATAAAGTCCCGACGTATCAGCCGTCTCATGTTCGCCCTCCAATCCCACAGGAGCTTTAACGAACCTAGGCTGGTGCCGATCAAAGCAGAATTGCCTAATTCGTTGGGACCCTATAAAAATTTCCTATGACTAATGCCATCTCAGAAAATCGCATCAGCCGCCGCCTCCGCTTTCGCGACCTCCAGGTCTTTTTCTCGGTCGTGCAATGCGGCAGCATGGCCAAGGCCGCCAGCGAACTTGGCGTTACTCAACCCGCCGTCTCGGAAGTCGTTGCCGGCCTGGAGCAAGCATTCGGCGTTCGCCTCTTCGACCGCAGCCCCCGGGGAGTCGAGCCGACGATCTATGGTCGCGCACTGCTCAACCGTGGAATCGCAGCATTCGACGAACTCAAACAATGCATTAGCGACATCGAGTTCCTTGCTGATCCGACCAAGGGTGAAGTGCGGCTCGGTTGTCCCGATTCGCTTGCGGGTGGGATTCTGGCGCCCTTCGTTGAGAAATTTTGTAGCCGCTATCCTGGCGTCGTCATCAGCGTTGATCCCGTGCCGTGGCCTACGTTGGAGCTGCCGGAGTTACATGCACGTAAACTGGATGTCGTGGTAACGCGGCTGTCAAAGCCGCAGGCTGATGATCCGTTCGGTGACGACCTCTACGTCGAAATCCTTTTTGCGGACAAGGCCGTCGTCGTGGCGGGAGCGAACAGCCGATGGGCACGCCGCCGCAAGATCACCCTCGCGGACCTGCGCGACGCATCCTGGGTCGGGACTCCGCGGGAAACCCTGACCAGAACCCTATTGGAACGCGCCTATCAGACCGCCAACATGCCGCCGCCTGCGATGCGCGTGATGACTTTCTCGGTGCAGCTGCGAGTGCACCTGCTAACGACGGGCGACTTCCTGACGACGATGCCGAAATCGATGCTCAAGCTCAATCCCGAATGCCGTGGGCTGCAGGAACTGCCAATCACATTGCCCAGTCCCAGCTTTCCAGTGGTTCTCGTCACGCTGAAGGGTCGGACCCTGACGCCTCCAGCCGAGCTATTTCTCGACGGGCTGCGGGAGCATGTCAGAGAGCTGGGACTTTAGTGTCTCCCGGACTTAAACGCAGACAAGTGTGAATCGGGTCATTCGCTACCGGAACGAGGCCAGCAGCAGGTTACGCCATGTCGGCTATGCCCCGAAAGCGGAAGTAAAATCAGGGAATTGGCATTGCCGCGATGGGCCTTGGTGGGTTGATGGCGTCGCCCCGCACGTGATTCAAACGCGCGGCTATAATGATAGGAACTTCAAATCCACCGCACTAGTCGTATTGAAGCTTACACGCGCCCGACAGCGCTCAGCACAAGGAAGCCCGGCTCCGTCCCTGCATGTGCGAGCTGCACCACTCACCCCGGGTCAAGTGCGTGCCGGTGAGCCGGCAGAGCCGGCATACATCGTGGATGTGGATTTCATCCAGCCTGGCGATCGACATGATC
>DASSJW010000374.1:0-5632 GCA_035690995.1 Xanthobacteraceae bacterium | reverse complement strand
CGCGCAGACGATCGAGGAGAAGGCGCAACTCTGTGCGGCCTGCCACGGCGAGAACGGCATTCCCCAGGAGAAGACGACGCCCGTCATCTGGGGCCAGTATCAGGGATATCTCTATCTGGAGCTGCGCGACTACAAGACCGGGGCGCGCAAGAACGACATCATGTCGGCGCTCGCGCAGACACTTGCGCGCGACGACATGATGGCTCTGGCGCTGTATTTTTCGCAGAAGCGCTGGCCCGACCTGCAGCAGCCGCCGGCGCCGTCCGACGTCGCGGCGAGAGCGACCCGCGCGAATGCTTCGATCGGCTGCACCGGGTGCCACCAGGGCGCATACCAAGGCGAAGGCACGCAGCCCCGTCTGGCCGGCCAGTCCAAGGAGTATCTTCAGCAGACGATGATGGATTTCCGCACACGCGCGCGCGGCAACAATCCCGGCATGACCGATCTGATGCTGGCGACCCCGGAGGAAGACATCGCGGCGCTCGCGCAATACATGGCCGGCCTGCAATACCTTCCCGGGCAGTAGCGGGCAGACCGCGGCTCACTTCGCCCCGAGCTTTTCGCGGATGGTTTCGTTGGCGGCAAGGTCGCGTGCGCGCTTGCCGCTCTTGTCCGCGATGGTCCGGTCTGCGCCGCGACCGAGGAGCAGCTCGACGATCTCGCCGTAGCCGAGCTCGGCCGCGATCATCAGCGCGGTGCGGCCACGGTTGTCGATGGCATCGATGGGCGCGCCGGCGCCGAGCAGCAATTCCACGACATCCATGGCGGCGCGGGCGCCCACGCCGTCCTCGGCGCCGGCCGCCCACATCAGCGCCGTCAGATCGTTGCCGTAGGCGCGCTTGGGATCGACGCCGGCCGCCAGCAGGCGGCCGACGATGAGCGCGAAGCCGCGTCCGGCGGCATAGGTCATCGCCGTCTTTCCAGTCGCGTCCACGACATCCGGATCGGCGCCACTGGCGATGAGTTGATCGACGATGCGACCGTTGCCCTTGAAGGCGGCCGCCGCAAGCGGAGTGACCCCCGAGGGGCCCGGCAAGTTCGGATCGGCCCGTCGCGCCAGCAGGACCGCAACCGTTGCCTGTCGCTCGTTCTCGGTCGCGGCGTAAAGCGCGGTCGCGCCGGTGAGATTGCGCGCGTCGATGGGCGCGCCCTGGGCGAGGAGCAATTCGACCAGCGCCGCATGCCCCGCCCGCGCCGCCCGCGCCAGCGCCATGGCGCCGAGCCGGTCGCGCGCGGTGACCGCCGCGCCCGCATCGAGCAGCCGGCGCGCCAGCGGCAGGCAGCCGGAATCGGCCGCGGAGAACAGCACCAGATTGAGTTCGGTGGAATGGGCCTCGGGCTTGGTGAGCTCCAGCCTGCGTTCCAGCTCGCGGCAGGTGGGAGGTCCCGCCATCCCGGCCGGCGCGGCCGCCGCCGCATGCGCAAGCATGCAGGCTGCGACGAGCGAAGCCGCCCGGACAACACGCGGGATGGAATGCAGCGGGGCCATGACGTGCTGCGCATGCTTCCATGGGCGATGCGGACTGTCCAGGCGATCGGCTTTGATCCGCTCATCGAAGCGGTCGGCGTTCCTTTCCCCGCGCTGATGCTGCCACCTGTGCGGCACCTATGCGGTCCTGGCATTGCTCGCACGCGGCGGCGCGTATACGCTCGATTGCAAACGGCCCGGCGTATGCCAACACGCCGCAAGATCAACAAGCGTATTGCAAAAAGCGTCCCTGGGGAGGTCAATCATGCGACACATGCGCAAGCTTGCGAGCATTGCGGTTCTCGCCGGCACGTCGGCGGCCGCGATCGCCGCATCAGCGTTCGCGGCCGAGTACTCGATGACGGTCAATCGGGACCGGCTGATCAACGCGCAGAACGAGCCGCAGAACTGGTTGATGATGAACGGCGACTACGGCTCGATGCGCTACTCCAAGCTGACCCAGATCAATCGCGACAACGTCAAGAATCTGCGGATGGTGTGGGCGCTGGCGCTCGGCGGCATGCAGGATGTCGGCCAGAACGGTCCCGAGAACGAAGTCAATCCGCTGATCGACAACGGCTTCATGTACACCACCGATGGCTGGGGCACGGTGTATAAGATCGACGCCCGCAACCCGAACAAGGGCGAGTTCGTCTGGATCAGCGATTCCGGCGTGCGCCATGAGGGCAACGTCCCGCGCACGCGCGGCATCGCGCTGTGGGACGATCTCGTGATCGCCAACCTGCCCGACGGCCGGGTGATCGCCATCAACCGCGATTCCGGCGAGATCGTCTGGGACAAGCAGATCGCCAAGGCGAACGAATTCGGCAGCAAGGAAAAATTCCTCACCGCGCCGATCACCGCCGAAGGCAAGGTGCTCGTCGCCAACGGCGCGGGCGACGCGCAGACCCGCGGCTGGCTGGCCGCGCTCGACGTCAAGACCGGCAACGAACTCTGGCGCTGGTACGTGGTACCCAAGCCCGGCGATCCCGGCAGCGAAACCTGGAAGGACAAGACCAACGCCTGGAAGACCGGGGGCGGCGGCCTGTGGCAGACCGGATCCTACGACCCGACCTCAAAGCTCACGGTCTGGGGCACCGGCAACCCGGTTCCGATCTACGACCCGCAGGCGCGGCCGGGCGACAATCTCTACACCAATTCGGCGGTGGCGCTCGACATCGAGAGCGGCAAGCTCGCCTGGTATTTCCAGTACACGCCGAACGATTCGTGGGACTACGACGAGAACGGCATTCACCTATTGTACGACACCACGATCAATGGCGAGAACCGCAAGGCGGTCGCGCATTTCGGACGCAACGGATTCTTCTACACGCTCGATCGCACCAACGGCAGCTTCATCAAGAGCGGGCAATACGTCAACGATCTGAACTGGACCAAGGGGATCGATCCCAAGACCGGCAAGCCGCTGGAATACGATCCGAAACTCGACGTCCAGCAATACGTCACCGAGGCGCGCGCATTGCGCGGCGACGGAATGAAACGGGCCTGCCCGACCTGGCACGGCGGTGTCGCGCACCAGCCGGTGGCATACAACCCGGTGAAGAAGATCGCCTATGGCGTGGGCATCGAGGGCTGCTTCACGCAGAACGGCGCCGCGGTCGCCTACAAATCGCCCGAGGGCGGCATCGACACCCAGAAGAGCGAGAAGCGCACCTATACCAGCGATCTCTACTACGGCTCCATCACCGCCTTCGACACCGTCAACCACAAGGTCATCGCAAAGGCCATCACCGACATCGAGATCCGTTCGGGCGCGCTCGTCACCGCCGGCGGCGTGGTGTTCACCGCGCTGCAGGACGGCTGGGTGATCGCCTATCAGGACGAAACGCTGGAGGAACTTTGGCGCTTCAACGTCGGCACCCCGCTCAAGGGCGCGCCCGTCACCTACGCGATCGGACCCAAGCAATACCTGGCGGTGCAGACGAGCGGCCGCCATCTGCATCCCGTGAAATTCGACAAGCTGGAAAACTCGAGTTACCTCTTCGTGTTCGCACTGAATTGATCGCCGGCACGAAGCTGTTGCACGCGGGCAAAGGCGCGGAGCGCCTTTGTCCAGCCGCCGCCACCCGAGGACTACTTACTTCGCAAAATCGTTGCAGGCTTCGACGTCCGACCCCCAATAGTCGATGCATTTGGCGTGATCCATCGGCCCCTTGCCAATGATCTTGGCAAACATGAAGTCGGCGATCGCGTCGATCTCGCGCGCCTGCAAGGTCGCCGGCGGGTCGGGCATCTGCAGCTTGGGCGACCTGACGTCGGCCTGCTTGAGACCGTAGCAACGCCCGTCGCTGTAGGCGAACTTGTCGAATGGCGGCATGCCCGTTCCGGGCCGCCCGCATTTGATGAGCAGGATCAGCGTCTCGCGGTCGAGCACAGACTCCCGCAGATTGGCACCGTCGGGCATCTGGCTGTCGAGCTTGCGGCCGTCGCCTGCCCAGCCGTGGCAGGCTTGGCAGTTGCCCTTCTGTCGAAACAACCGCGCGCCGGCCGCGATATCGGCCGGATCCGGCATCTGCGCGTAGGCGATCGGAGCGAGCAGCAGTGCCGCTACTGCCGCGACAATCACTGGGAGGCCTTGTTTGAACGCGTCGCCCAACGGGTACCTCACGCACCTGCCGATTTGCCTGGGCGATCCTAGAGCGAAATCGGGCAGGCTTGAATCGCGATTTCGCGGCAGGGCGGATTGGCAGCCGCCACAGCGGTCGTTACCGTCAGCGGTCATGCGATCCGCCACCGCGCTGGTGCTGGGCCTGATCTGCTGGTCGTCGGTCGCCGCTGCCGAGGAGCTGCGGCGCGCAACCGTCTGGGACCTCAAGCTCGGCCAGCCGGTGTCCGCCCAGCCCGCGCCGGACCAATTTCGGGGCTTCGCCTGCGGCTCCAATGGCGGCCCGCCGCGCCAGCCCCTGACCGGCTGGGATGATTTTCGGCGCTGCCCGGCCGAAGCGGATGGACTGCGCGAGGTCTATTTCGAATACGACGACGAATACGAATACATCGCGCGCGCCAGGGACCTGCCGCGCGAGGTGTCGCGCTGGGCCGGCACGACCGAAGCGGGCTTTCCGGTGGTGGTATCCGCGCTGTTCGATGCCGCCGGCATCCTCGCGGCTATCCGCGTCGTGACTGATTCGCGCCCCGAGTACCGTAACGACATCACCGAGGCCAATCTGCACAAGCGCGCCGATGCCTATCTTTTCGGCGGCCTCATGGCGGCGCGCCATGGCATCGACGGCGCGCGCGATTGTGTTGCGCGGCCGGCGGCCGCGGGCGAGAGCGCGGTCGGCTCGCTGCTGGTCAAGCAGGCCTGTGAGCTGATCGACCCGTCAGGCGGCCGCAAGGTCATCGTGCAGGCAAGCTATTTCCGTAAGATCGGCCAGAGCGGCGTCAACCCGCAGCTGCCGACGCAATTGACCCAGGGTCAATTCGAAAGTTCGGCGCGGCTGGAACTACGGCAACAGTAATCCAGCGGTCACTGCTCCCTGAGCGTGCCGTCGGGCATCGCCGTCTCCTTGAAGAGCGCGCCTTCGAGCTTGGTCTCATACAAGTTGGCGCGGCGGAAATTCGTGCCGGCGAGGCGGGCATTCGACAGGTCGGCGCCGCGAAAGTTCGCGCCCAGCGCGTCGGCACCCGTGAGATCGGCGCCGACGAAGCTCGCCTCGACCGGCTCGGCGCCCATCAACCGTGCCTGCTTCAGCGAGGCGCCGTCGAAGCGGGCGCCGCGCAAGAAGGCAAAATCGAGCGCGGCGGCGTTCAAGTCTGCTCCGGTCAGGATCGCCTCTGCCAAACGCGCCTTGCGCAGGTCGACGCTGCGCAACGTTGCCTTGGTGAGATCAGCGCGGGTGAGGCGCGCGACGCCCATCAGCGCGTCCGTCAGATCGGCGCCTGCGAGCCTGGCTCCGTCGAGAACGGCGGCATAGAGCATGGCATCGCGCAGCACCGCACCGGTAAGCTCCGCCCGGCTCAGATTGGCCTTGTTCAGATTGGCTTCGGTGAGGTTGGCGCCGACGAGGCGCGCCCCCGTCAACCTGGCGTCGTGAAAATTCGCCTCCCTGAGGTTGGCCCCGGTGAGATCGGCGCCGGACAGGTCGCGGCGTTTGAAATTCATCCCGGCAAGGTCGCAACGCGGACATTCACGCGTGCGACCGG
>DASSJW010000373.1:0-4110 GCA_035690995.1 Xanthobacteraceae bacterium | reverse complement strand
AACCTCTCCAGCTGACTCCGGGCCGGCCGAAAGGTGCCAAGACCCGACCTCAGTCTGCTCAATCAACTCTTTATCCGGGCGTCCTACGTAAGGATGGAGAGTTGATTGAGCGACCAATTCCTCAGCGGTGAATGTCCGCTTCGTACCACTTCCGGACCTTCACCGCCCCGAGCTTGTGAAGGGCCAAAAGCTTATTTAGCAAGGAACCTTGTCCCCGCCGTCGAATGTGGAAACAGACAGAGCAGGAGACAGCCAGATAAGTTCTTGAGCAGGATTGATCTCCATCCTGCCACGGCCAGCCGCGATCGGGGCACCCCGTCCGGTTAACAACTTCGAGCTTGGCCATGGATCAGAAACGCGCAACAGCTGCACTTGGCGCGCTCGCCCAGGTCATCCTTGTACCCTGCGATCGGCAAGAGGGGGCGCGGAAGGTCCCGGAGGAGGAGTTCCAGCGTCGCTCCGATTTCTTTTCTGGCTCAAGGTGGAGACGAGCGTCCCGCTATGACTGACAGCCGAAGGACTTTGTCGAGGCTTCGCGGTGTTGTCGGTCGTTGCAATCCAAGTGCTATGCGCTTGGGTCGTCTTGGCGTCGATCGAAATACCAAGCGGCGTCCCTATCGGCCATGATCGCCATCACCGCGCTCGACCAGTCGCCGGGGCCGAGAACCGGCGGCAGCCAGTCGCCGGCGGAATTCACGCCGAACTTCATGCTCGGCCCCCGGCGGAGGAGCGCCCTCATCCTCCCGGCGACATTCGACATGATTCGGTTCATGGTCCCGTCCTTTGTCTCTGCCACGATCGGCATCGGCAGGAAGACTGGGCCGCCTGCGTAAACTCACCCCGCCCGCTGCGCAAAATGACGGCCCTGTGGCATTGGCAACCGCTGCCTGGCGTGTGAAAAGAGCGTAAATTCGTTCTGTGGGTCCATTCCGGTGGGCAGGGAGGCCATCGATCGTGCCGTGCAGGCTAGTGTTATTGGGGGGCTTTTCACTGCAAACGGGCGATGGCGCAGAGTTGGCTCTGCCGACCCGCAAGGACCGGTTGTTGCTTGCCTATCTTGCCCTGTCGGCCGGTCGACCACAGAGCCGCGAACGCCTGGCCGGCCTGTTGTGGGGCGACCGGGGCGACATTCAAGCGCGAGACAGCCTCCGGCAATCGCTTGCCGCCCTGCGCCAAGCGTTCCGACCGGCCAGGCTCGATCCGTTGCAGACGGATCGGGAATCGGTGGTCTTCGAGCCGGCCGGGATCGAGATCGACGCGGTGGAATTTGCCGCGCTGGCGGCGGGGGCGCCAGACAAGGCAACCGCCCTTTATCGCGGTGAGCTGCTCGATGGCGTCGATGGCATCACGCCCGAGTTCGAGACATGGCTGCGTCCGGAACGGGAGCGCCTCGCGGACCTTGCGGTCCATGCACTGGATGAAGCCGTGGAATCATGCGGCGCGGGCGAGACGGCGCAAGCCGCGATTGCGCTCGGCCGGCGGCTGCTCGCCAAGGATCGCTTGCGCGAGTCGGTCTATCGCGCGCTGATGCGCCTTCAGATGCGCAAGGGTGATCGGACGGAGGCGCTGAAGCTCTACGCTGCCTGCCGCGATGCGTTGCAGCAGGAGCTTGGGGTCTCGCCTGACGCGAAGACCGAACGGCTTCATCGTGAATTGCTCGCTACCGAACCTGCCGTAAGCGCTGTCGGCATCGAGGACGACGGCGTGCCCGATCGTCTGTCGGTAGCGGTCCTACCGTTCATCAACATGAGCGGCGATCCGCAGCAGCAATTTTTCAGCGACGGATTTACCGAGGACATCATCACCGAACTATCGCGGTTTCGCTCGCTGTTCGTCGTGGCACGGAATTCTTCCTTCGTCTATCGCGGAGATGCGGTCGATGTGCGGAAGGTCGGACGCGAGCTTGGCGTCCGGTTCGTGGTCGAAGGCAGCGTTCGGCGTGTGGGCGAATCGATCCGCATCTCTGCGCAGCTTCTGGAGACTGCGACCGCTAACCATCTTTGGGCCGAGCGCTATGATCGACCGATCGCCGATCTATTCGCGGTTCAAGACGAGGTCGTGCAGACGATTGTCGCGACCGTCGCCGGCCGGCTGGAAGAGGTGGAGATCAAGCGCGCCAAACGATGGCGCACCGGCAGTTTGCCGGCATATGAGTGCCTGTTGCGAGGCAAGGAGCATGCGCTCGGCTATGGTCCCGACGACAATCGGCTGGCTCGCGAGCTGTTCGAG
Organism: Xanthobacteraceae bacterium; assembly: GCA_035690995.1. Lineage (GTDB taxonomy): Bacteria > Pseudomonadota > Alphaproteobacteria > Rhizobiales > Xanthobacteraceae > VAZQ01. The sequence goes on along the minus strand of DASSJW010000373.1, from coordinate 1,881 downwards.
CGCGCAGTGCAGCTCGACCCTCAGTTCGGATTGGCCCATGCCTACCTCGCCTTGGTGCTGTTGATGGAGCATGGCTATGCCGACGCGCCCCACGCGATCAAGATCCGCGCCCACGATCTCGCGCTGACGGGTGTCCGATTGGATCCGACCGAAAGCCGCTGCCACCAGTTTCTCGGCCAGAGCTATCTGTATCGTCAGGAGCATGATCAAGCGCCGTTTCATTTGGAGCGCGCCACGGTCTTGAATCCAAATGATGCACATGGCATTGCGCAGCTTGGGTTCGTTTTGGCTCTTTCCGGCAGAGCGGAAGAAGGAATTACGAAGATCCATCGCGCGATGCGACTCAATCCCTTCCATCCGCCATGGTACTGGGCCGATCTTTCGGTCGCCTTGTATACGGCGCGTCGCTATGAGGAGGCGCTGGAAGCCTGCAGACGAACCGTCGGCGTCAACAGCAAGCCCTGGACGCACGCACGACTCGCCGCCTGTTACGCTTGGCTGGGACGGATGGAAGAAGCGGGCGCAGAGGTAGCGGAAGTGCTCCGCCAAAAACCGGACTTCCATCTTTCCAGCGTGCGGCTCGCCTTCAAGAATCCCGCCGATGCCGCGCATATCTTTGCCGGAATGCGCAAGGCCGGCTTGCCGGACTAAGCATTGCGTTCCTTGACGGCGAAAACGCATCAGCCGAAACCACAATGGCGGCTGACCGACTGGCACTAGCGCTTCCGATCTTGTCAAGCAACCATCATCGCGGCAAACTTGGCCTCGGTAGGCTTCGGGTGGATTTGGATGACAGCTGTTTTGATTACTGGGGTACGTGGCAAAACCGGACGGCAAGTCGCCACGGCTCTGCTTCGCCGTGGCGTGGTCACGGTGCGGGGCGGTGGCCGAAGTGTTGCCGATCTCAGTGTTCCAGGTGTGATCGCAAAGCGGTTTGATTGGGAAGATCCGACCAGCTGGCCGGAGGCGCTGGCGGGCATCGGGGCTGTGTATCTTGTCAAACCGAAGACCCCTGACCCCGCAGGAACCGTCACTTCGTTCTTGCGTTCGGCAGAAAGCATTCAACGGGTCGTACTCCTATCGGAAATCGACGCAGGCAATCGGGACGAGGCGACGGACGAACGCAAAGTTGAAAAGGCTCTCGAATCTTCGCGAACTGCCTGGACGATTCTTCGACCGAATTGGTTCATGCAGAATTTCACTACGCCATCGTTCTATCTGGAAGCTATCCGCGATGCCAACGAACTTAAAGTACCCACGGGCGGCCAGCCGACGAGCTTCGTGGATACGCGGGATATTGCGGACGTCGCGGTTGCCGCGCTCCTGGACGCGGGGCATGCAGAGAGGGCCTACACTCTGACTGGGCCGCAGGCCGTCACCTGGGCCGAAGTTGCCGCATTAATCGGGCAAGCGGCGGGCCATGAAGTCCGCTATATCGATCCGCCACTCAAAGAATACTTGGATGCATCTTCCCAACAGGGTACGGCAAGAGCAGCGGTGGAGTATTACAAGCGAATCTATACCTGCATTCAGGAAGGCCGCACTTCGATTGTCTCCGCCGACGTCCAACAAGTGACCGGGCATCCGGCTCGCACCTTCTCTGCGTTTGTCGCAGAGAACAAAAATGTCTGGCGAAGAGCATCTGCATTGCATTGACCAGGTATCGCGCAATGCTCTCGAACTCAGACGAACCCGGCCAATCCGTGATGGTCGGCTAAGCCACCCGCAGCGGACCACCCTTGCTCGTGCCAAGTCGGCTGAAACGTGCCAGAAACTGATGTCGCCTTTGCCGACCGGTTACCCAAGCCCGATGAAGGGCTCTATAAGGCCATTAAAAGTGAAACAATCACCACTTGGCATGTCGAGCCGGCAAATGGGGTC
>DASSJW010000372.1:0-4213 GCA_035690995.1 Xanthobacteraceae bacterium | reverse complement strand
CGCCGAGAAGGTCGCGGTCGACTACGAGATCCTGCCTGCGGTCAGCGATGTCGCCGAGGCGCTTTCAGCCGGGGCGCCGGCGATCTGGCCGGCCGCTCCCGACAATCTCGCGCTCGATACCGCGTTCGGCGATCGCGCCGCGGTCGAAGCTGCGATCGCGGGCGCCCACGTCGTCGTCGAGCAGACCATCCGCAACCAGCGCACCGCGAGCGCGTTCATGGAGCCGCGCTCGGCCATCGGCCGCTACGACGAAGCCGAAGACCAGTACGTCCTGATCTCGGGATGCCAGGGGGTGCATCGTGTGCGGCACCCGCTGGCGGGCTGCCTCAAGGTGCCGCAGGAGCGCGTGCGGGTGATCTGTCCCGATGTCGGCGGCGGCTTCGGCTCGCGCACCAATCTCTATCCGGAGCAGGTCGCGGTGGTGTGGGCGGCACGCCGGGTGGGACGTGCGGTGAAATGGACCGGCGATCGCCATGAGGCGTTCCTGACCGATTACACCGCGCGCGACGTGGTGACCGCCGCGCGGCTCGCCTTCGACCGCAAGGGCCGCATGCTCGCGCTCGACCTGGAACTGACCGCCAATATCGGCGCGCACACCGTCTCATATGTCCCACTGAGCAACGGCTACCGGGTGGCACCGACCGTCTATGACGTGCCGGTCGCCTGCGTGCGCTTGCGCGGGGTGATGACCAACACGGTGCCGACGGCGCCGTTTCGCGGCGCCGGGCGGCCGGAGGCCACCGCGGTCATGGAGCGGCTGATCGACATCGCGGCGCAGCGGCTGCAGATCGACCGGGTGGAGCTGCGTCGCCGCAATCTGATCCGGCACGACAAGCTGCCGCATAAGACGGCGACGGGACTCACCTACGACAGCGGGGATTTCGCCGGCAACCTCGCCCGCGCGCTCGCAAGCGCGGACTGGAAAGGCTTTCCCGCCCGCCGCAAGGAAGCAAAGAAACGCGGCCGGCTGCTCGGCATCGGCGTTGCGAACTATGTCGAAACCCCGGTGGGCATGCCGCACGAGCGCGTGGCGGTCAACGTGTCCGCCGCAGGCAGCGTCGACCTTATCGTGGGAACGCAGTCGAGCGGGCAGGGCCATGAAACAAGCTTCCGGCAAGTCATGGCCGACCAGCTCGGCGTTGCGCCGGACGCGATCAATTTCGTCAGCGGCGACAGTGCGACGCTTGCCTCCGGCGGCGGAACCCATTCCGACCGCTCGATGCGGCTCGCCGGATCGCTGATGGTGGAGACGTCGCGCACCGTGATCGACAAGGCGCGCCGCATCGCCGCCGCCATGCTCGACGTGGCCGAAGACGCCATCTCCTTCGCCGACGGCTTGTTCATGGCGCCGAACAGCAACCGCCGTCTCACCTTGTTCGACATCGCCCGGGCGATCGACGATCTGCCCTCGTTGCCCGACCACTTGCGCGGTCCGCTACGGGCCGAGGCGACCTTCACCGGGCGCATTCCGGCCTATCCGACCGGCGCCGCGGTGTGCGAGGCCGAGGTCGATCCCGAGACCGGCACGATCGAAATCCGCCGCTACACCTCGATCGACGACGGTGGACAGCCGATCAATCCGCTTATTCTGCATGGTCAGGTGCATGGCGGGGTGGCCCAGGGCATGGGCCAGGCGATGCTTGAAGCGGCGGTCTACGAGCCGGGCTCGGCACAGCTGCTGTCCGCCAGCTTTCTCGACTATGGCATGCCGCGCGCCGACCACTTCCCGCACATGGAGGTCGAGCTGACCGAAGACCCGACCAAGGGCAATGCGTTGCGCGTCAAGGGTGGCGGCGAGGCCGGCATCACCCCGAGTTCGGCCGTGCTGATGAACGCGGTGATCGACGCCCTGTCCGGCTTCGGCATCGAGCACCTCGACATGCCGGCCACGCCGCAGCGCGTCTGGAGCGCGATCCGCGATGCGCGCAATGGAGCCATGCAGGGCGCCAAGAGCTGATCGAACGGCCGCTCCATCCAGTCCCGGAATCGAAGTAGCCGCGCACCGCTGCGCGCTGCGGCGGCGCGCTCGCGCGCATGCGCGCAACTGCCGGATAGGTCAGTGCCGCTGGCCAATCGGTTGCCGATCCCGGGAACGCGGCGCATCCTGATTTTTAAGAACAAGACCAATTCAAAACACAGGGAGGCAATCAGCATGAGCAAGCATGATGAATCTCGCCGTGCATTCTTGATCGGCACGGCGGTTGGCGCGAGCGCCGTCGCCGGGGCAGGGCTGGTGCCCACCGCCCTGGCGCAGACGAACGAGCAGCACAAGGCGACAGACGCCCCGGCCACGACGGCGCAGGCGCACGCGCATGCCGGCGGGCACGGCGCGTTCCTCAACGACGACGACGCCGTCACGATCACGGCGTTCGCCGAGCGGATCATGCCAGGCGCACCGGGGAAGCCGGGCGCACGCGACGCGGGCGTGCTCAACTACATCGACCTCGCGCTCGCCGGCGCCTATTCCGATCTGCAGGACTTCTACCGCCGCGGCCTCGCTGCGCTCGATGCGCATTGCCGCACGGCCTACAGCAAGCCGTTCGCGCAACTCACCGCCCCGCAACAGGACGAAGTCATTACCGCGCTCGAAGGCGGCAAGGCGACCGGCTTCACCTGGCCGACGTCGCAGACATTCTTCGACACGGTGCGCACGCACACGATGGAAGGCATGTTTGCCGACCCCGTCTATGGCGGCAACAAGGACTTCGCCGGCTGGATCCTGGTCGGGTTTCCGGGCGCGCAGCCCTTGTTCTCTCCGGCGGATTTGCAGAGCAGGGACGCGTTTGCAGGCGCGCCGATCGTCGGCCTGCAGGCTCAGTCTAAAACCTCGATCCGGAGGACATGAGCCATGGCAACCGAAAAAACCGATGTCGTCATCATTGGGGTCGGCGCGGCGGGAGGCATTCTCGCGGCCGAGCTCGGAAAAGCCGGCATGAAGGTGATCGGGCTCGAGCGCGGGCCACGCCTGACCACCCAGGACTTCAACCCGCATGACGAATTGCGCTACTTCCAGCGCCAGGATCTGCGCCCGAACATCAAACGCCAGCCCGTGACCTGGCGGCCGAACAAGGATGCGCGCGCGAACCCGATGCCGGTGCTCAACAACGGCAACCAGGCCGGCGGCGGCACCGTGCATTACGGCGCCGTCTCATGGCGCATGCACGAGGACGACTTCCGTGCGCGCTCACACACCATGGAGCGCTACGGCGCGTCCGCGATCCCGGCCGATTCGTCGCTCGCGGACTGGCCTTTGAGCTACGCCGATCTCGAGCCTTATTACGATCGAGCCGAATACGAGCTCGGCGTGTCGGGCAAGGCCGGCAATCTGCAAGGCAGGAAGATCGACGGCGGCAACGTGTTCGAAGCACCGCGCCGTCGCGAATATCCGCTGCCGCCGTTGCTTCAGGACCAGGCCGAGATCCTGTTCGACGCCGCCGGGCGCAAGCTCGGCTATCACCCGTTCTCGACCCCGCGTGCCATCATCTCGCAGCCGTATCAGGGCCGGCCGGGCTGCACCTATTGCGGCTTCTGCCAAGCATTCGGCTGTCATGTCGGCGCGAAGTCGTCGATCCTCGTCACCAAGCTGCCGGAGGCCGACGCCACCGGCAATTTCAAGCTCCTCACCGGGGCCACCTGCTATCGCATCAACAGCGACAACAGCGGCCGGGTGACTGGCGTCTCCTATTGGGGACCCGACGGCTCGGACAATGCGATCGAGGCCGAGTTGGTCATCGTGACGACGTTCATCTACGACAATACCCGTCTCCTGCTGCTGTCGAAGACGGAGAAGTTCCCCAACGGACTCGCCAATTCGAGCGGCCAGCTCGGCAAGCACGTGATGGCGCACATGATGGCCAACGTGTTCGTCGGCTTCGACGACCGGCACCTCAACGTCTTTATGGGGCCGAGCGCGCAGAAGCATACGCTCGATGACTTCAACGCCGACAATTTCGACCACAAGGATTTGGGCTTCATCCGCGGCTCGCAGATCTCGATCGGCACCGGCAACCTGCAGGGCGGCCCGATCGCCCTCACCACCACTGCGACGCCGCCCGGGGTGCCGCGCTGGGGGGCGGCGTATCGCGACTTCCTCGCGACATACTTCTCCCGCCACGCCGTCATGGTGGCGCAGACCGAGAACCTGCCCTATGCCGACCAGACCATCGACCTGGATCCGAACGTGCAGGATGCGTGGGGCCTGCAGGCGCCACGC
>DASSJW010000371.1:0-3889 GCA_035690995.1 Xanthobacteraceae bacterium | reverse complement strand
ATCGACGGATTTGCCGTCGGCGATGCCGGCCGGCATCCCGCCGTGCGCACGGGAGACGCCACCGACCGTATCGTCCCGTTTCACAAGCTCTCCCAATGGCTGACCTATTCGCTGCTCGAGCCGCTGCAAGCGGCCGGGCTCAGCGTGGAGAAGCTGGACGAACTCACCGCGCTTCCCGAATATCGCAATGGCGGGCTACTCGTCGACCTCGGCGTGATCCGCAGCCGCGAGGCGATGGATCCATGCGTGCGCCATGAGGTGTTCTCCGAGCTTGTCGTCGAATGGCGCGCGCTGACCGTCGCGTTGATGGATCCCCTGGTCGCTTTGGTCGGAACGAGACTGGGCTTGGCTTCCGCCTTCAGCATGCCGCAGATGCTGCAGGGTGGCACCTGGAGTGCCGGACGCAAGATCGCGCAGGCGCTACGTCCCCCTGACGGGCCTCCGCCGATACTGATCGCAGCCGACGGTACGGTATTCTGAGAGAGCCGGGCCGAAACCCCGCGCCGACCGCCGATCACGGTACGACGACGTAGTTGCTGAACCCCCCATTGCGATTCTGCAGCCCTGATATCGCGTGGTTGACCTGTTCGAGCGGGAAGCGCTGATGCTCGAACACGGAGAGATCCAGCAGCCCCACGCGCGCCAGCTCGGCCATCTCCTGGCCCTGTGCCGATGTGAACCAGTTCGATCCGATCAACTGGATCTGCTCGTCCATGAGCCAATGCACGTCGATGGGAACGGGCTCGGCGACCGCCCCGACATTGACGGCGCGGCCCCCGCGTCGAACGCTCTGCAATGAATCGAGCATGGTGCTCGCGGGCGAGCCGGGGCCGAGCGCGCTGATCATGAAATCGACGCCGTCGCCGTTGGTGCGTTGCTTGGCCCATGGAGCAGTGGCGCCGTCATCCAGCGCGTGCACCTCGATGCGGTCCGGCGCCAGCGCCTTGACCCGCTCGAGGAGCTCCCGGTTGCGCCCAGTGCCGAGAATGCGAGTCATCCCCATGGCCAAACCCAGCAACGCGGCACCCAGCCCGAGCGTGCCGCTGATGCCATCGACCAGCATGGACTGGCCGGCAACGGCGTTCGCTTTCTTCATCGCGCCATAGGAGGTGCCGAGATATCCGAAGCGAGCGGCCTGCTCGAAGGTGACGCTGTCGGGCAGCTTGACCAGCGCATATTGCGGCGCGGTCATGAACTCGCAGAAGCCGCCATAGGGGTAGAGATCGTAGATTTTCTGCGCGTCAGGCCCAAAGCCGAAATAACCATTGAAGGTAAAGTAACGGCAGCGCGTGCTCTCCCCCGACTGGCACACCTGGCAGGCGCCGCACGAGCGCAATGGGTTCACATAGACGCGCTCGCCCGGCTTCACACCGATCACCTGGGCACCGACCTCGGCCACGACCCCGGCGGGATCGAGACCGAAGATCGCGGGAAGCTTGGGCAGCGGCAGGTGCGGAAACCACTTGGTCCAATTGGCGAGCACATTACCCAGGTTCGGCACCATGCCGCACGCCTTCACCTGCACCAGCACGTCGGTCGAGCCCGGCTTGGGCACCGGGATCGTGTCGATCGACATCGGTCCGCCGACGGCGTGCATGCGCGCCGCGCGCATCGTTGCTGGCATGAAATCCCCCTGCCCTTCGTGAACACTTATATAGAGCCATGCGCCTCGCGCTGGAACCGGATTTGCGGCGGTTAGTGCTCGCGCCAGTAGGCCGGGTCGCATCCGAATCCCATTTGTCTTGCGATCGAGAGGCGTTCAATCGAGCTTCAGCCCGAGTGCTTTGACGACTGGCGTCCAGAGCGCCACATCGGCTGCCAGCGAGCGTCGGAATTTGTCGGGCGTCGAGTCGGGCGTGGGCTCGATTCCCGCGTCGGCCAACACCTGCTGATACGCCGGGTCGGCGACCGCCGCGCGCGTCGCCAGCGCGATCCGTTCCGCGATCGAGCTCGGCGTTCCCGCCGGCGCGAGCAGCCCGATCGTACCGGTCACGGTGAGCCCGGGAAGGCCCTGCTCGGCCGCCGTTGCAAGCTCAGGCGCGACGTTGAGACGCGTGGGATTGGTGACGGCGACAATGCGCGTCTTGCCGGTGCGATGGAATTCGAGCATCGCACCGGTCACACCGACGATACCCATCGGCACCTGCCCGCTGACCAGATCCGCGATCGCGGGTCCCGTGCCGCGATACGGGACCTGAACGATGTCAGGCGTTTCCGCCAGTGACTTGAGCAATTCGCCGGTCAGGTGCTGGATCGAGCCGACACCGGCATGGCCGTAGGACAGCTTGCCGGGATTGGCTTTGGCATATGCGATGAGCTCCTTGAGCGTACCAACCGGGACCGAAGGATGCACCGCGACGACGAGACCATTGGTGGCCACGCTCGCAATCGGATCGAGATCCTTGACCGGATCGAAAAGTGGCCGGCTCTTGAGCAGGGCTTCGTTGAGGTGCGTCTGCGTCCCGCCGAGCAGGATGGTGTAGCCGTCCGCCGGTGCGCGCACGACGGCAACGGCACCGAGCGAGGCGCCGCCGCCGCCAATGTTCTCGATCACCACCGTGCCGAGATGGGGCTTCAGCTTGTCCGCCAATGGGCGTCCGACCAGGTCGTAGGCGCCCCCCGGCGGAAAGGGAATGACCAGCCGGATCGGTCGCGCCGGATAATTTTGCGCCCGCGCGACGCGCGTAACCACCGGCACGGCGGCAACGCCCGCGGTCCAGTGCAGGAATTTGCGGCGAGACATTTTCATGAGCGGACCACCACACCGTCCGTGACCAGGTTAGCCCAGGATCTCTCATGCGAGGAGTATGCGATGGCAGCTCGTTGACGTCGAACAGGAAACGTAAGCGTGTGCGACGTGTCCTATATGCGCTCGAAGCTCCCGCCATCCACCACCGCCGTCCACTTGGCGATGTCGGCGGCCATTCGCGCCTTGAATTCATCCGGGGTGGTCGGCTTGGGCTCGTTGCCGAGCGCACGAAGCCGCTCGACGACCGTCGGCTCCTTGAGGATGCCGGTCACCTCCGCGTTGAGGCGGTTCACGATCGCCGGCGGGAGCCCTGCCGGCGCGACGAGTCCCTGCCAGGCCGTGACCAGATATCCGGGCACGCCGGCTTCCGCCACGGTCGGCGTGTCGGGCACGGCAAAAAAGCGGCGCTCGCCGGTGACCGCGACCGCACGCAATTTGCCGTCGCGCACGAATTCAAGCAGCGCCGCCGGCGGATCCATCATGAAATCGAGGCGCTTTCCGATCAGGTCGATCGCCGCCGGTGCGCTTCCGCGATACGGCACGTGCTGGAGGCGAATCTTGGCCTCCCTGGCGAGGAGTTCGATCGCCAGGTGCGGGCCCGATCCGTTGCCGGGGGTGCCGTAGAGCAGCGGCGTGGGCGCCGAACGCGCAAGGTTGACGAGGTCAGCCACGGTCCGGATCGAGTGATCGGCGTATGTCACCATCAGATAGGGATATTCGGTGAACATGCTGATCATGGAGAAATCGTCGATGGTCCGATATGGCAGCGTCTTGAAGGTCGCGGCCGCGAAAGTATGCCCCGATGGAATCGCGAACAGCGTGTAGCCGTCGGGGACGGAGCGGGCGACCTGCGCCGCCGCGCTTGTGCCCGACGCACCCGGTTTGCCCTCGACCACCACCCGCTGGCCCAGCCGTCGCGTGAGGCCATCGGCGATGATCCGTGCCACCAGATCGGTGGGCCCGCCCGCCGGAAAGCCGTGAACCATGGAGATCGGCCGATCCGGCCAGTCGGGGTTGGATCGGGCCGCGGCGAGCGTGAACGTGCAAAGTCCGCCGGCGATCGCGGCGCGGCGCGTGAGTGCGGTCACGATGGCTTCCTCCCGTCGGGCGTGTTCATCACGATCAGCGCGTCGAGCGCCA